>JAFGSH010000018.1 GCA_016934695.1 Deltaproteobacteria bacterium | reverse complement strand
GGAACTGGAACGGAGACTCAGGGACGTGACGGGGACGCCGCCGCCCCGCGGCTCCTGCTGGTTCAACATGACAAAGGGCGTCCCCCTTCTCGAGACGCACCTGATGCAGGCCGCCCTTCTGCCCCTGCGTCTCATCATCGAAGGGGAGCCCCGCGAACTGCTCCTCTCCCTCTTTCTGTCCCCCTATTACGGCTGCTGGCAGGGAAAGCGCGCCCGGATAGCGCGGGCCGACATTTCCTGGCGAAAGAGATCCGTCGATTCCGGTCTCGACAGTCTCCTGCGAGTGCTGAAGGCGGAAGATCCCGATACGTACGCCTCAATACCGCCAGCCGGCACTGAACATCTCTCCATCTTCTGTCGCGCGCAGATATCCGAGAAGAAGAAAGGCGCCTTCTGGGCGGGAAAACTCCGGGAGGTGTGGGACCGCCTCGGTTTCCCCGTCCTGTCGGATGAAAAGGATACCGTTGACAGGCGCGGTCTGGACGAGATCATGGGGGAGATCGACCGCCACCTGTCCGAGGCGCGGATGGATGGATATGAGTTTTCGGGGTGGCTGGCGCATCTCGCCTCCCGGAAGATGGTACAGGTCGGCGCGGCGGAGGACGCAGGGATACAGGTCATGGGGGCCATCGAATCGCGCGGCCTCGATTTCGACAAGCTGTACCTTCTCGGCATGGACGACCGCTCGCTCCCGGAACCGGCGCGCCCCCTTCCCTTCCTCGACTCCACAGAGAGGAAACTGGTCCAGGGGGGAACGGCGGAGAGCCAGTACGAATTCGCGCGACGCTCCTTTGATCACCTGATGACCCTCGCGCCGGATATCACCCTCCTTCGGGCGGAGCAGGAAGACCTCAAGCCCCTCACCCCCTCCCCCTTCTGGCCCGCCACCGAGGAGAAGCGCTCCATCGACATCTGGAACACCCCCGATCCGGCCTGGCTGCGGGCCCAATGGTTGCGATCAGCATATGAAGGATTACATGAAGAAATATCGGCTGATATCCGGGAAGACAAACTTCTCCATAATGAATGCATCCCTGAAACCATCTCTGCGAGCCATCTCCAGACGGCGGTTACCTGTCCGTACCGTTTCTTTGCCGAGACCATTCTGAATGTGGAACCGCTGGAGGAAATAGAGCCGGATACCTCTCCCCGGGAGAAGGGAAACCGGATTCATCGGGCCCTGGCCCTCTTTACCTGCAGGGTGAGAGAACGGGCGATAGCCCTGAACAGCGAAGAGGCCCGGGCCCTCCTGATAGCATGTGTGGACGAAGCGCTTCAGAATGTGGCGGAAAGACCACAGTGGGAAGTGGAACGCCGGCGCTGGATCGGGGATGCGGATGATACGGGAGAAGGCGGGATACTCACCCAGTGGCTCGACCGCGAACAAAAACGATGGCTCGAAGGGTGGCGGTGCGTCGCCGAAGAGGTCCCCTTTGACGCCCTCTCCGTTGCGGGGCTTCCCTTCGTCCTGCGGGGGCGGATCGACCGGGCGGATTTCAGCAAAGACGAGGGCTTACTCCTGTGGGATTACAAAACGGGCACCCCTTCCTCGTCCGCGGATATCGTCAAACGGCTGAAAGACCCCCAGCTCGTCATCTACCTGATGGCCCTTGCGGATGGACGCATTCCCGGTCTGGAGACATATACGGGCCCGGACACATCCTTTTCGGCCGGATACATCCGCCTCAGGTCCGCCGGCGATATCGGAATCTCCCCCGTCAGGGGAATTGAATCCTCCCTGGGGGAATGGAAAAAGGCCTTGGCTCGGCTGGGAACAATCCTGGCATCGGGGAATTTCCGCCCCGAGCCCTTCCCCGTTTCGAACGAACCCCGCAGACACATGGCCTGTGAAACCTGCCCGTTCATAACCCTGTGCCGGGTGGGCGTGCTGGGCCCGCAATGGTCTGATACGGAAGAGGAAACAGATGAAGCAACCGAATGACGCCGCCCAGCGGGCCGCCGCCCTCGACACGGCCCGGTCTCACCACGTCGAATCCCCCGCGGGGTCCGGCAAGACCGCCCTCCTGACCAGGCGTTTCCTCAAGCTTCTGGCGGAGGTCCGTAACCCGGCGGAGATTCTGGCCATCACGTTCACCGAAAAGGCGGCGGGGGAGATGCGCCAGCGGATAACCGGCTTTCTCAGCGGCACAACACACGCCAACGACCCGGACGGAGCACTGGCCCTCCTCGCCGAACGGGCCATCCAGGCGCAGAGGGAGAAGGCGCATCTTCTCGCCTCGTCCGACACGCTCAATATCATGACATTCCACGGGTTCTGCAGCTATATCGCCCGGCGCGCCCCCCTCGAGGCGAGAGTCGCCCCCGATTGCGAGATCATCGACAATGAGGCACAGGCCATCCTTATGGAAGAAACCGTTCAGGCCGCCCTGAAAGGATTCTTTTCGTATCCTGCAACCGACGACCGGCGGAGGGCCTTCGAAAACCGTCTCCTCTACCACAACAGCAACTGGAACGGCATCTCCTCGGAATTCCGCGACATCATACAGAACAGGGGGCGCTTCCGGGACCTCATCGAGATCATCCGGGGAACGGGCGACCGGGGACTTTCAGCTCTCCCCGCAGTCCTGAACGATCGGCTGCGCGTCTACATCGAAGGCCGTCTCCGCAATCTCATCTCTTGCTTTAAGGAAACGGAGATGGGCCAGTGCTGGAAAGATCTAACAGAGAACCTCAACGAACAGGAAGCGTCGCTGGGAGCGCTCCTTCCCGCCTCTCTGCCGGGGTGCGCGTGGGACAATCTTCCCTCCTGGCAGACAATCGCAAACGCCCTTACCACGAAGGCGGGGACGGCCCGGAAGAGCTTCGGCCCCGCGAGCGGCTTCTACGGGGGGTTCAGCAAGACACGATGGGGAACCATGATATCCGGCATGGGCGACGCGTGCGCCGCCGCCCTCGCCGAATGCAAGATCCTCCCCTCCCCCGGCGATATTGAAGGCGACGTACAGATCCTCTCAGACTTTATCGTCACCGCGGCCGACCTGATCGATCGCTACGAAACCGCCTGCCGCGACCGGCATGTCGTCGACTTCGCCGGGCTGGAACAGGCCGCGCTCCACGCCCTCGGCGGCAGCGATCCTTCGGATATTCAGCTGTACCTCGATCACCGGATACGCCACCTCCTCGTGGACGAATTCCAGGACACCAACCGCGCCCAGTGGGAGATCGTCAGCCGTCTGTGCGCGGGATGGTCCCCGGAAGACGGCAGGACCGTCTTCATCGTGGGTGATCCCAAACAGTCTATCTACTCCTTCAGAAACGCCGAGGTCAGTCTCTTCATGGAGGCAAAGAAGGGAATCCCCGTCCCTGGCGGGGGAACAATCCCCCTCGACGCCCACCTCCTGACGACGAATTTTCGCTCAGGGAGAAAATTGATCGACTGGATCAACGGCATCTTCGGCACGGTGGTGATGAAAAACCCCGATCCCGACGCCGATGAAGTCCCCTTCAGCCCCTCCGAACCATACGGCGGCAGGGAAGCAGGGACGGTATCGCTGGCCCTCTTCGCGGACGACGATAGAGAGAAGGCAAAGGATGACGAGGCCGCATGGCTTGCCGGAAGAGTCAGGGAGGTTATGAAAAGAGCAGGCACGGACGCAACCATCGGGGTACTCCTGTTCACCCGGAATCGCATCGGCCGATACCTCAGGGCATTCAAGGAGCAGGGAATCCCCGTCCAGGTACGGGAGGGGATCGGCCTCACGCAGCGGCCGGAGGTGATGCATCTCATGAAGATCGCTGAACTCCTCGCCAATCCGCATGACGATCTCGCCTGGGCGTCCCTCCTGCGTTCTCCCTGGTTGTGGCTCGACGCGAATCTCCTGTACGAAACCGCCCGGCAGGAGCCGGAAAGCTGGATGGAGAAGATCATGCTCATGGCCCGCTCCCGCCCTGAAATGGAACCCGTCATACAGGCCATGGAAACCGCCTCGCGGCGGGTGGGGCGCGATTCCCTGGGAACAACAGTCAGGGCCTTCTGGGAAGATCTCGACGGGCCGCGGAGAACGGCATCGCGGTACGGCATGGCGGGAGTCGCGAACTGCATGCGGTTTCTCGATATACTCGAAGGCGCGCACCGGGGCACCCCTCTTGAAACCTTGAGACAGGTGAAGGCCGCGATACACACCCTCTACGAGCCCGCCGATCCCGCCGCGTCCCGTTCCTCCGTGGAAATGATGACCATCCACCGGGCCAAGGGACTGGAATTCGACGTCGTCTTCCTCCCCTTCACGGACTGGGCGCCCCTCTCGGACATCCCGGCGGAATCGCCCCCCTACCTGCTGGAACGGGTGCCGGGAACGGAGGGGGAATATCTCGTCGCCATGGGAAAGGACCGGAGAAGCGCGGACACCCCGCCGGTCTTTAACCTCTTAAAAACGTTTCAGAAAAAACGGCGGTGGGGCGAGGCAAAACGTCTCTTCTACGTCGCGGCGACGCGGGCGAAAGAGGCCCTTTACCTGAGCGGGGTTGCCAAGGTGAAGGATGACGGCACGCTCGCGGCCGGCAAACAGAACATCCTGCAATGGATCATGGAACATGAGGGGATCGATGGCGCAGACATAGAGAGAGAACCCGCCGGACAGAACATCCCCATAGAGATCAACCCCGTATCCCCTGCCCCGCCGCCGGAGGAACGAGTCAGCGCTTTTACCCTTCCAGAACCGTATGATATCCGGCCGGAACGGCAAGCATACACCCCGGCAAAATCTCCCTCCACATTCGCGGAGGAGACCCTGCGGGCGGAAGGAAAACTGGAGGGAGACGAGGCCACCTTCAACCGGGCGCGGGGAACGGTGATCCACGCGATCCTGAGCGCCGCCATAGGCGGAAGAAAACTGCCCACGGTTATGGCGGTGGCACGCTTCCTTGAGTCGAAAGGCATCGCCCGTGATCGCGCGACCAGGGCGTCCGCTGGAATCCTTGAAGAAGCCGAAAAGACCCTTGCCGACCCCTTTGTGGCGCGGCTTATGGCGATTCCCGGCGCAAAACATGAATGGGAGTTGGAAGACTCCCCCGCGGAAGGACGCGTGCGCTCCGGCGTCATCGATCTCGCGGTTCTTGAGGGAGATACCTGGTGGATCTGCGATTTCAAGACCTCGCGACCAGAAAACGGCCAGTCAGTAGAGGATTTCATCACCCAGGAACGGAATCTGTACCGCCCCCAGATCGAGGCCTACCGCGAAATGCTGGCTCATCTCACCGGTGTTCCTGCACCCCGGATTCGCGCGGGGATCTACCTGGCGGCCATCCTTCGCTGGGAAGAGCTGTGACGGGTTATGGTAACTTTTTAAGATTGTTGTATCTTTATCTTATGGCGGGCAATTTCTGCCGCTCATAAGTAAGTGAGTGCGCCGCGCATGTTTGCCTGTGCGCTTGAGTGAAACGATCCATGAACTTTCAATTCGCGGCAATCGGATTTGGGCCTCTTCTTCTGGCACAAGGCATCTATGTCCGTCTCGTAACGCCGAGGCTTCCCGAGCCGGAAGGGGCGCGATTCGGCGTTGCAGGCGCGGGAGAGCCTTTGCGCCTGCTCATAACGGGCGATTCAGCGGCCGCCGGAGTCGGCGCGGAAAGCCAGGCATCGGCCCTGTCGGGGCGGCTTGTATCGCTGCTTGCCTCCAGCTTTGAGGTTTCCTGGAAACTGATGGCCCGGACGGGTAACAAGACACGGGACATCCTCGACCATATTGAATCAGCGCCTCATGAGAACTTCGACGTGGCCATTCTATCAGGGGGCGTTAATGACGTAACAGCCGGAACCCCGCTGGAAAAATGGCTGGGACTCCTTGGCAACCTGTGCGAACGCCTGCAATCCCGGTTCGGAATACAACAGGTATTCCTCACAAGCCTCCCGCCCATGCACGC
>JAFGSH010000166.1 GCA_016934695.1 Deltaproteobacteria bacterium | reverse complement strand
GACGGCCATCCTCCAGAGCAGCAGTACGACCACCGGTATGATCATCGCTTTCTCCTCCGTCGGACTCCTCGATCTCACGGCGGCCGTGTACCTGGTCTTCGGCGTCAATATCGGCACCTGCGTGACTGCGGGACTTGCCAGTATCGGCGGCAATCTCTCCAGCAAGAGGCTTGCCCTGGGACATACTTTTTTCAACATTACCGGGGCGCTGATCATGCTCCCCCTCGTCCCGTTCTACCTGCAGTATATCCCTCTGACCTCGGGAGATATCGCGCGGCAGGTTGCCAACTCCCATACGATCTTCAATGTGATAAATGCCATCATCTTCCTGCCGTTGGTTCCCCTGTTGGTAAAATTCTTGGAGCGTGTGATCCCCGGGCGGGATTATGAAAAGAAAGAGACAAAACATCTTGATCCCCATCTACTGATCACGCCGAATCTGGCGATCAACGCGGCCATCAAGGAGATGGTCTCCATGCTGACCCTGTGCCAGGAGATGTTTGAAAAGGCTGAACAGTGTATCACGACATACAATCACCGGATCAGGAATGAGATCACCCTCGACGAAGAATCGGTCGATGAGATGCAGCGGAACATCACCCAGTATCTGGTCGAGACCACCAAGGGAGAACTGTCGGACAGGGAGCGGAACCTGGTCCCCGCGCTCCTCCACAGCGTGAACGACCTCGAACGGGTGGGCGACTACTGCGAGAGCATCGTGAAGCTGTCGCAACGGGGATATGAGCATGATCTGAGGTTCTCCGCCCCCGCCCATATGGAGCTGGCCAAACTCTTCGAAAAGACACACGCCCTGATGCGACAGGCGAAGAAGGCCCTCCAGAAGGACGACCATCAGGCTGCCGCCATCACCCTGAACATCGACCGGGAGACCCATGCCCTGGTCAAACAGTACCGGGCGAACCATATCGAAAGATTGGGGAAGGGTGAGTGTATGAGCGACGCGGGGCTTGTCTACTCTGATCTCCTGACGGCCATCGACCGGATGAATGATCATCTGTGCAACATCACAAAGGGTATTCTGCATATCGGAAAGAGGTAGCCGCTCCAGGTTGCCTGCCGATTGCAAAGTCGTGTAACACAAAACCGGAAACAAGCGAGGAGGTGTGTCATGATAGAGAACATCGTCTGGCTCGGCCATTCGAGCGTGAGGATCGACGGGGACACGGTGATCTATATCGATCCCTGGAAGCTCACCGATCCGAAGAAGGCGGATCTGATCCTGATCAGTCACAGCCATTACGACCACCTGTCGGTGGAGGATGTCGAAAAGATACAGAAAGAGAATACCGTTATCATCACCACGCAGGACAGTGCTGTCGGTCTGTCGGGAGATGTCCGGATCGTCAAGCCGGGGGACACGGTGCAGGCCGGGGAGATATCGGTCGAAGCGGTCCCTTCCTACAACACAAACAAGGACTTCCATCCCCGTGAAAACGGCTGGCTCGGTTTCGTGGTGACGGTGGAGGGAACGAGGATCTACTATTGCGGTGATACCGACCTGATCCCCGAGATGGAGACGATCCGTGCCGATATCATGCTGGTCCCCGTTGGCGGGACGTACACGATGACTGCCGAAGAGGCCGCACGCGCGGTCAATATCGTCTGTCCCGGGACGGCTATCCCCATTCACTACGATGATATCGTCGGCTCCGTGGAAGATGCCGAGCGTTTTCGGGACCTGTGCGAGGTCCCCGTGGAAATAAAAAATCCCGAATCTCCTTGACAGGATTGGATTGATGTTTATTTTAGGGAGTGTTGAGATTCCTGCAAGGATTTTACCTTGAAAAATAATTAATTGTAAGGAGGAGAGTAGGAAGGATGAAAATACGACCATTGCATGACAGGATCATTGTGAAGCGCCTCGAGGAAGAGGAAAAGACAAAAGGAGGAATCATCATTCCCGACAGTGCAAAAGAAAAACCGATGGAGGGGAAGGTGATCGCTGTTGGAAAGGGGAAAAAGGCGGATGACGGCAAGATCATCAAGATGGATGTGAAGGCCGGTGACCGGGTTCTGTTCAGCAAGTACGCCGGGACGGAGGTCAAGATAGACGGTGAAGAGCACCTTATCATGCGCGAAGACGATATACTCGGAATCATTGAATAAAACAACTCGATTGCAAGAAGGAGGACGGTTTGATGGGAGCAAAAATTCTAAAATATGATGAAGATGCCCGAAAGGCGATCCTTGCGGGCGTAAACACCCTTGCCGATGCCGTCAAGGTGACGCTCGGCCCCAAGGGGCGTAATGTCATCCTTGAGAGATCATTTGGAGCACCCACGGTCACGAAGGACGGCGTCACCGTCGCGAAGGAGATCGAACTGGAAGACAAGTTTGAAGACATGGGCGCCCAGATGGTCAGGGAGGTCGCCAGCAAGACGAGTGATGTGGCCGGTGACGGCACAACGACAGCTACGATCCTCGCGCAGGCCATCTACCGTGAAGGGGTGAAGGCCGTGGCCGCAGGAAGCAATCCCATGGACATCAAGCGGGGAATCGAAAAGGCCGTAGAGGTAGTGGTCAATGAGCTCAAGGCGATGAGCAACCCCACCAAGGACCAGAAAGAGATCGCCCAGGTCGGGACCATCTCCGCCAACAACGACGAGACGATCGGCAATATTATCGCCGAGGCGATGGGGAAGGTCGGCAAGGAAGGCGTCATAACGGTGGAAGAGGCGAAGGGTCTTGAGACGGAGCTGGAGGTCGTGGAAGGGATGCAGTTCGACCGCGGATACCTCTCCCCCTACTTTGTGACCAATGCCGACAAGATGGAGGCAGTCCAGGAAGAGCCGCTCATCCTGATCCATGACAAGAAGATCAGCAACATGAAGGACCTGCTCCCCATTCTCGAGCAGATAGCCAAGATGGGCAAGCCCCTCCTGATCGTCTCGGAAGATATCGAGGGTGAGGCCCTCGCGACGCTGGTCATCAACAAGATCAGAGGGACCCTGAATGTGGCCGCCGTCAAGGCCCCGGGGTTCGGCGACCGGAGGAAGGCGATGCTGGAAGATATCGCCATCCTGACCGGCGGAAAGGTCATCTCCGAAGAGATGGGATCGAAGCTGGAAAACACCCAGCTCGCAGACCTCGGAAGCGCAAAACGGATCGTCATCGATAAGGACAATACCACGATCATTGACGGTGCCGGTGACCGGGCCAGCCTCGAGGGGCGCGTGAAACAGATCAGGGCGCAGATCGAAGAGACCTCCTCCGACTACGACCGTGAAAAACTCCAGGAACGCCTGGCGAAGCTGGTCGGCGGCGTGGCAGTCATCAAGGTGGGCGCGGCCACGGAGACGGAGATGAAAGAGAAGAAGGCGCGGGTCGAAGATGCGCTGAATGCAACCAGGGCGGCCGTCGAGGAAGGGATCGTCCCCGGCGGCGGTGTGGCCTACATCAGGACCCTCCCGGCCCTCGAGAAGACAAAGCTTGACGGCGATCAGCAGATCGGCGTGAACATCATCAAGAAGGCCATCGAGGAACCCATGAAGATGATCGCCGCCAACGCCGGCTTCGAGGGCGCCATTGTCGTGGAGAAGGTAAAGGGCAAGAAGGGTGACTTCGGCTTCAACGCGCGGACCGATACGTACGAAAACATGGTCAAAGTCGGCGTCATCGACCCCACCAAGGTGACGAGGTCCGCATTGCAGAACGCATCGAGCGTCTCGGCCCTGATGCTCACGACCCAGTGTATGGTCGCCGAGAAGCCGAAAGATGAGTCGGCAATGCCGGCGATGCCTCCGGGCGGTATGGGCGGTATGGGCGGCATGATGTAAGGTAAGAGCGTCGCTCAAAGATCAGTCAGATGATGCACAAGGCCCCTCACGTGTGTGAGGGGCCTTTTTTTGCGTGCCGTACGGGGGAAATCTCAGATGGAGAGAAGATCCTCGGGAACATCGGCCACATAATCCGCGCCGACCCCCGCGAACCGCTCCCGCGGGTGCCACCCCCAGGTGACGGCCACCGTCCGGACGTGGGCGGCCTGTCCTTCTTTTATATCCCCGACGGTATCCCCCACATAGTACGTCCGTTCCCGCTCCGTTCGCCATTGTTCCACGGCGTGATCGATCTTGCGGGTCTTGCTGAGCATGAAATCGGCTCCCAGGACATCGGCGAAGATCCCGTCGAACCGGTACCGTTCGAGGAATATCCTGATCACGGAGGAGATGTTGGAAGAGATGACAAGGAGGGTGTTGTCACGGGCGAGGCTGCGCATCACGGGGAGAATGCCGTCGACCGGGCGGATCTGTGTGTAGTCTATGGTCGGAGCGGCATCCATGATGGCTGCGTTAAAGGCCTCCATATCAACACCTCTCTCGCGCAGGGAAGCGTAAAAATTTCCATCAAAAAGATCGAGAAAGTCCTCGCGCGTCGTGACGACCGGTGCACCGATCTGTTCGAGATGCGCCGTGACAAGCGATTCATAGAGGACCAAAGATTCTGCGATAACACCGTCGAAGTCAAAGATGAACAACTGATCCATATTTCGTGTGTGCTCCCAATGGTTTAGACGGCGGGAGGATGGAAGAGTTCTCTGATCTTCCTGCCGAAGGGTTTCGTGATCATCCCTCGCTCCGTGATGACGGCGGTGACATATCGGTGCGGGGTGACATCAAAGGCGGGGTTGAGCGCCGCGAATCCTTCCGGGGCCGTCCGCGTCCCTTGGAACTCG
>JAFGSH010000165.1 GCA_016934695.1 Deltaproteobacteria bacterium | reverse complement strand
GGGCTTGAAGGGAGTTTCGTAGGCGGTATTGACAATCGGATATGCCCCGTACCGCTCGTAGAAGCGAAGCCGTTTCTTGCTCTGGGCCCGTTCCGCCTCGTTCCTGCACAGTACGGGATCGTCGGGAAGACACTCGAAGAAGAGGCCGACCTCGGTGAGGGCCGCCGCCTCCTCCCGGACCCGGTCGTAGAGGGCGCCGCCGACCCCGCGCCCCGGCCGTTTCGCCTCGATGGAGACATAGTCAAGATAGCAGAAGCCTACGTCGGCGGCGTGCTGGAGAAGGGCGAAGCCTTTCACATCCCCCCGCAGACCGTCCGCCACGAAGAGGATCGACTTGAAGCGGTACTTCACCGGGTTGCGGAGTTGGAGGGGGAGTTTGGCGACCTCCTGCTCGTCGAGAGCGGCGAACTGGCTCCTCAGGATGGCCTGGACCTGGATGACGGCCTCGCGGTCGCGGGGGAGGGTATCGTCGTAGATGCGCCTGATGCGAAACACCCGGAGAATCTCCTTTCTTCGACGAAGATAATGATATCACAGTCCCGCAGGGGAGCGATACCGTTTGTTGAGGGGAACGGCATCGTTGAGAAATTATTCCTTTCTTCTCATCCGGAGGAGGTCGCTGAACCGTCGCGACGGCGGAAAGATCCCCTCTTTCACGAGGCGAACGTCCTCGATGGAATAGAAGGCCCGGGGGTTGTACCTCTGCACGCTGTCGATCACTGACTTGATCTTTTCCCGGTCGATGACGGTGAATATGAGTTCCACCGGGCCGTAGGCCCCTTCCGCATCCACCGTGGTCACCCCGTATCCCGACGACCGGAGATATCTCACAAGCTCCGTGGCATCGCGCTGGGTGATGATGCGCAGGATAACCCTGCCCACGGCCAGGCGTTCTTCCACGAAGATCCCCACCAGGTTCCCCGCAGAAAAACCGAGGGCGTACGCAAGGTAGTACACGGGGTTGCTGAGGTTCTGCATGATCTGGCCGATCGCCATCAGCCAGACGAGGATCTCGAAGAATCCGAAGATGGGGGCGAGGAACTTCATCCCCCGCGAGATATAGATGATGCGGATCGTCCCCAGCGTCACGTCGACGACCCGCGCCAGGGCGATCAGGAGAGGAATGACGACCCAGGTAAACAACGGTGAATCAAACAAGGAAACGTCCATGGCACCCCTCTTTCTCTTGTATCGTGAGCATCGCTCCCATTCTTACTTAAGATAAAATCAATCACTTTGTCAACAGCGTCTGCAAAAGGCCGAACGGCGTATCCTACGCAGGGAATCTTTTTATTTGACTTTCCGCCGGTGGACAGATATAAGCCGCCTCCTTGATGAGACTTTCCTGGAGTCGGGTGCTTCTTCTCTTCCTCATCCTTTTCTCAAGGCTGCCTCAACAACGACATCCGTACGTAAGAAAAGAGTTTTCGTTATGCTGAAAGATATGGGCATCCCCGCATACGAGGTGCGTGAGGAGATCGCGCATTCCATCACCCACGGCATCGGCATCATCCTCGCCATAGCCGCTCTGGCGATCCTGACCTCCTATGCGAGCGTCTTTGGAACCACCCGTCATATAGTGAGCTGCAGTATTTACGGGGCAACCCTGATCTTCCTCTATGCCTCCTCGACGCTGTACCACGGCGCCTGGTACCGGCCGGCCAAAAAAGTCCTGCGGGTCCTCGACCACGCGGCGATCTTCTTCCTGATCGCGGGAACGTACACCCCCTTCCTGCTGATCAGTATGCGCGGACCGCTTGGATGGTCTTTTTTTGTGATGATCTGGGGATTGGCGGCAGCCGGGATCGTTCTCCAACTCTTCCTGCTGACCCGGAATTATCACACCCTGACGGTCCTCCTTTATATCGCCATGGGCTGGCTGATTGTTCCCGTCATCAAGCCGCTGATCGCCGCCATACCGACGATAGGGTTTGTCTACCTGATCGCGGGGGGGGTCGCCTATACCCTCGGCATTGCTTTCTACGCGTGGAAGAAGCTTCCGTACCACCATGCGATCTGGCACGGGTTTGTCCTTGCCGGCAGCATCTTCCACTTCTTTTCGATCTTCTATTCGGTTATCCCCTCCGTCGCCTGAAGAGAACCGCCCCCGTTCGAGAAGATAAACCCGTCCATGGAAGGCGGCGCATCACACGTATATCCGCGCATATCCCATCGCGGTGATGCCAGTTCGGTGACGCAACGGACGCATCATCTTTACCAATTGAATCATTCCCTTACAGGCCACCCCACGCATCCGGTATCACGGGTTAAAGAAACCGCACGGGATATCCGAAGTACGCGGCGGATTCAACATACGCTTTAAGGAGGCTTGTATGAAAAAGAGAACTTTTACCATCGTTACCGTAACCCTGGTCGTCCTGTGTATGGCGGCTTTCTGTTCCCCCGCCGTGGCCAAGGAGTTTGTCTTGGGAACCCTCGCCGACATCGAGGCCCCTCTGGCGAAGACACGGATAGCCTTCATGCAGGAGTGCTTTAAGGAACACGGTTATGACCTCACCGTTAAATATCTTCCCGCACTCCGATCGCTCGAGGCCGCCGACAGGGGAGTAACGGACGGCGACCTGTTCAGGGAAGCTCAGATGGGCTCAAATGAATATCCGAACCTGGTCAGAGTCAATTATCCCGTATCCTACTATCCCCTCTTCGCCTTCGTCGGCGATCCGGCCATCAAGGTCAGGGGGATCAAGGGAATCAAGGATCTGGCGCAGTACCGGGTTATCACTCAGCGCGGCGAGAGATTCATGGAGAAATTGATCAATCCGTTGATCCCGAAGGACAAGCTGACCGTTGTCGCCTCGTACGAGCAGGCGTTCAAGATGCTGGCCGCGGGGCGTGCCGATGTCGTCATATCCGACAGATCGCGGGCCTTTCATTTTCTGAAGGAATTGGGTCTCGAAGACAAGGTACAGATGGTGACTCCCCCGCTCATGATCCCCAACCTCTATACCTATTTCAACAAGAAGCACGAGGCGCTGGCGGAGGAGATCGCCAAGACGATCAAGGCGAGGATGGACGACGGAACCTACCAGAAGATGGTCGGCGTCCCGCCCCCCGATCCCAAGAACGATCATCCCCCGGCGGATTAATCCCCGACAGATCAAGACCAGCATAGGCAGGCCGCGCCCGAGAGGAGACATCCGGGCGCGGCCGCATGCAGAGAAAATGCAACCAAAGAAAAAAGTGCAACCAAAGACTAAAGAAACGGCATGGAACAACCGAAATAGGGTCAGAACCAACAAAAGGAGGATATGGATTCATGAAGATGAAACACCTGGCAAGAACGATGTTTGTGGCTGTTGCATGCACGGTTGTCTTCTGCGCGCCGGCAGCGGCCAAGGAATTCGTCCTGGGAACCCTCGCCGACCCCGAAGCCCCTTTGATAAAGACGCGGACCGCTTTTCTGCAGGAGTGCTTCAAGGAACACGGCTATGATCTCACCGTCAAGCACCTGCCCGCTCTCCGGTCGCTCGAGGCCGCAGACAAGGGAGAGACGGACGGCGACATGTTCAGAGAAGTCAACATGGACACGACGGGGTATCCCAATCTGGTCATGGTAAACTATCCCTTATCCTACTATCCCCTCTTCGCCTTTGTCGGCAACCCGGACATCAAGGCCAAGGGGATCCAGGGTGTCAAGGGGTTGACGTCGTACAGGGTCATTACCATGCGCGGCGACCGGATCATGGAGAGATTCATCAATCCGGTGATGCCGAAGGACAAGC
The DNA here is from genome assembly GCA_016934695.1 of Deltaproteobacteria bacterium. The sequence continues at coordinate 6,413 of JAFGSH010000165.1, read as the reverse complement.
TCACCATCATCGCCTCCTATGACCAGGCGTTCAAGATGGTGGCCGCGGGGCGCGCCGATGTCGTCGTCTCCGACCGATCGCGGGCCCTTCACTTCATTAATGAATTGGGTCTCAAGGACAAGGTCATGATGGTGACGCCCCCGCTGATGATCCCTAATCTCTATACCTATTTCAACAAGAAGCACGGGGCACTGGCCGTTGAGATAGCCAAGACGATGAAGGCGAAGATGGACGACGGGACCTACCAGAAGATCGTAGGCGTCCCGCCTCCCGATCCCAAAAATGACAGTGTCAATACGGGAGATGATACATGGAAAAAGGCAAAGATCGCAGAGTAAACGACTCACAGCCGTGACAAAAATCCCGGGCTGAAGGGGACCCTCAGAAGATGGAAGGCGTCCCTCCGCCCGATCCCAAGAACGATTATCCCCAATGAGCAGGGGAACGGTGATTTGAATGCGGGTAGCGCCCGATAACGGGGACGGGCGTGGCCGTAAGAGAAGAACTCCCGAGTTGAAGATAAGTAATAGATGGCGGAGGCATGATGATATGCATGGAAATCTGACAAAACGGGTCAGTATGGGCGTTATCGCGGTGACCACCGTTGTGGTGATCGTGTTCGGCCTGTACGCGTACCTGCAAACGAAATCGGCGCTCCTCAGGGATCTCGAGGACTCGGCAAAGATGACCACCGGCCGATTGTCGATCAGCCTGATCGAACCGCTCTGGAACATGAACGACGCGCTGGTCTACGAGATGATCGCATCGGAGATGGGTGACAAACACATCTCTGCCGTTGCGATCAAGGACACGGAAGGAGCAAAGATCACCCACGGCAGACAGCGCGACCACGCCGGACAGCTCGTGGCGATCGAGGGAAGCATGCCGAGCGGGCTCCTGACGGAGAAGACTGATCTCATGAGGGAGGGTTCAAAGATGGGGTCGGTCGAGGTCTTCATGACGAAGCAGTACATGAAGGAGGCCCTGAACGGACTCATTGGGAAGATCATCCTCATAGCGGTGATCCTCAATGCGATTATCGTCATCGCGCTGATCCTTCTGATCAAGCAGATGGCTATCAAGCCCATCAATCTCCTGAGCAGGCGGTTGAACGCGTCGGCCGATCAGGTGGCATCGTCATCGACCCAGGTTTCATCGACGGGGCAGACTCTGGCCGAGGCATCGTCCGAACAGGCGGCCAACCTCGAGGAGACGGCGTCATCGCTCGAAGAGATGTCATCAATGATCAAGGCCACGGCGGATAACGCGCAACAGGCCGATGCCTTGATGAAGGAGGGGAATCGTTCCGTGGAAAGCGCCGGAAGCGACATGGACAAGATGGAACAGGCGATGTTCAAGATCGCCGACTCCGGCCAGGAGATCAGTAAGATCGTCAAGTCCATCGATGAGATCGCCTTCCAGACCAACCTGCTGGCCCTGAACGCGGCCGTCGAAGCGGCACGCGCCGGAGAGGCCGGGGCCGGGTTCGCCGTGGTGGCCGATGAGGTGCGCAACCTCGCCATGAGGGCCGCGGAGGCCGCCAAGAGCACCCAGACGCTCGTGGAAGACACGATCAAGCGGATCCAGGAAGGTGCGGAACTGGTCGACCGGAGCAAATCAGGGTTCAAGGTCGTGGCCGAGTCCTCGGAGAAGGTGGGCTGCCTGATCAGTGAGATCTCTCAGGCATCCCATGAACAGGCCCAGGGGATCGAAGAGATCAACAGGGGCATGGCCGAAATGGACAAGGTGGTCCAGCAGAATGCCGCCAATGCCGAAGAATCCGCGAGCGCCGCCAATGAGATGAACTCGCAGGCCGCGAACATGAAGGAGATGGTTGTCGAGTTGGTATCCCTGGTAGGCGGCAGGAATGAAACGGAGGCATACGACGGCAGAACGTATGGTCAGAGCCAGGTCGACCTCATGGAACAGAGAGAGAGATTTCGCATCCATCTCGACGCGAAGAAGACCAGGAGGCAGATAGCGCCAACACCCGATGATAACGAATGGGATATGATTCCCGAAGAGACAACCCCGCACCGGAAATCTCTCCCCCAGGGGTTCTAAGATAACCGGCAGCAACCTTGAAGCAGGCGGCGGTCTCCCTCCAGTTTTCGTGTCTCGTTACCTCCCCTGCCGACGCCGTTCCCGGGATCGAAACGATCCCGGGAACGGCGACCCCTGATACGACGCACCGCACCATCCACTCCTCATTCACCCTGACGGGCACTACAGCTCCCTGCGGTCGAAATGACAAGTTGCCGCATGTGTGCAAAGTCCTCATGGGAAGATCATTTTTTACTCAAGTTCCGGCATAAAATACCGATAGACAGAGTGAAGACAACATGTTCCGTTACTGAAGGGCAAACCATCCGAAAGGGTGGGGCGCAAAGCCACCGGTTTAAGTCCGTGTAATGCGGATAGGACAGCGGGGTTGCGAGGTAGCAATGCAGCGAACCGCTTTGCCCGCCGGCAAGCGGTTTTTTTGTGGAGTTCACCCGCTCTGCCCGAACCGGAGACAAGAGGAACGGGCGGCACCGCAGCCCATGACGAGCCCAAAAGCCCCCGGGTGCGCAAGGCTTACTGACAGGAGGAGCACAGTCATGACAGGCGGCATTACCGCTTCGTCACCGGTACCGAGTGTCTCCTCTTCTGTCCATACCGCCCTTACGAGCGATGCCGGTAATTCGGAGAAAATGGTCGACAGCAGAGGAGAGAGGCTGAACAACAGCGCGACCCTGTCTGCTCCAAAAGCGGATTCCCCGGAACCCGGAATGAGCCTCCCGGAAGCAGGGTGAACGTTCTGGCATAAGCGGGGAGATAGCGCGCCGGTCTCCTCGATACACGACAGCGGCAAGCGGATATCTGCCCGTAAAAATGGGAAAAAATTTCTCATATTTTCCTCTTGATTTTTCGGTTTTTTCTACTTATAGGTGATATCTTACACGGGTAGTTGGCAGTTGCCGTGCCATCGTGATGGAATCCTTCATCTCTCAGGTGAGGCGTTCTCACGAGAACCGATCCTATCCGGACGCGCGGATCGGGTTCACGGCCGTGCATGCGGCCGGGGCGTATGATCTGCATGCACCTGAAGATATGCGGTGCAGGCATCACCCCCGGGGGGGCTGACCTCCTCCGAAAATCTTTTCTGCTCTGCTTTGTCGGTGAACCGGAGCTTCGTGCCGGAGCGAACGAAGTTCCGATGATTTTCCCGAATCGGGAACAATTGTAATGGACGCATGCCCGGACATACGTGACCTATAAAGCAGGAGGGATCTTTGTGCCATGGCCTCAAAACCGACCTACGAGGAGTTGGAGCGAATCATCAAGAAGCTGGAAGAGGAGTCCGCGAAGAGGAGACAGGCGGAGGAGGCCCTGCGCGAAAGCGAGAAGAAATACCGGCTGCTCTTTGAAAACAGCGGCGCTGCCGTCTTTTACTACGATACCGACGGGAAGCTCCTCCTGTTGAACAGGCGGGGAGCAAGAAATTTCGGCGGGACGAAGAAAGACCTCACGGGGAAATCCCTGCACGAGATATTCCCCGAGACGGCCGATCTCCATCTGGAAAGGATCGGACAGATCATGGAGAGGGGACGGGGAGCAACGTTCGAAGATCTCCTCGATCTTCCCATAGGGAAGACCTGGGTCTCATCAAACGTCTACCCGGTGAGAGATGAAGACGGAAATGTAAAAGGCGTGCAGATCATCTCCTATGACATCACCGAACGCAAACAGGCCGAGGACGAACTGCGTCAGAGCGAGAGGCGGTTCAGGGAGATGGCGGATCTCCTGCCGACCATCGTGTGCGAGATGGAAACGGATAACCGCCTGACCTATACCAACAGGATGGGATTCGAGACGTTCGGTTATTCCCAGGCCGATCTCGATGCCGGGCTGTTCATCACGGATCTGATCCATCCCGACGACCTCGACATAGCCCTCGGAAGAATCGAACAGATCTCGAAGGAGAGGAAACACGGGCCCGAGGAATACCGGTTCCTGAGAAAGGACGGTTCCGAGATCATCGGCCTCACGGACTACGCCCCCATCCACCGGAATGACGAGCTCATCGGGATACGGTTCAGTATCACCGATACGACGGAGAAAAAGAAACTCGAATCCCAGCTTCACCACGCACAGAAGATGGAGGCCATCGGTACCCTCGCCGGAGGTATTGCCCATAATTTCAACAACCTGCTGATGACCATCATGGGGAACGTTTCCCTGATGTCTCTGGAGACCCACCCCGATCATGCGAATTGCAAGTACCTCAAGAATATCAAACAGGCCGCCCAGAGCGGGGCGAGACTGACGGGGCAGCTCCTTGGGTATGCGCGGGGGGGAAAATACGAGGTCAAGCCCCTCAACCTGAACAAACTGGTGAAGGAGGCCTGCGAGGTCTTCAGTATGACCCACAAGGATATCATCGTCCATCAGGACCTGTCCGAAGATCTCGCGGAAACCAAGGCCGACCGGAGCCAGATCGAACAGGTGCTCCTCAACCTCCACATCAATGCCGCAGAGGCCATGTCGGAGGGAGGGGAGATCTTTATCAAGACGGCCAACATCAGCCACCGGGATATGGGAAGCAGGTCCTTCACGCCGCGGCCCGGAGAGTATGTCCTTTTGATGGTCAGGGATACCGGGGCGGGGATGGACAAGAAGACCATGTCCTGCATCTTCGAGCCGTTCTTTTCCACGAAGGGCCTCGCCAAGAGCGCGGGGCTGGGCCTGGCATCCGCGTACGGTATCATCAAAAATCATGACGGTTATATCGACGTGGAATCCCAGAAGGGGGAAGGGACCGCCTTCTATGTCTATCTCCCCGTGTCGAAAAAGAAGGCCGGAGAGGCTGTCGAGAGCGTCGAGAATACCCTTCACAAGGGGAGCGGAACCATCCTTCTGGTCGATGATGAAGACCTGGTCCTCGACGTGGGAACAGAATTGCTTGAGTCTCTCGGATACACGATACTCAAGGCCAGGGACGGTGCAGAGGCGATCGATATCTTCAAAGAGGGCAACGGTTCCATCGATATGGTATTCCTCGACATCGTCATGCCGGGCATGAGCGGAAAGGACACCTATGACCGGCTCAAGGAACTCAATCCGGACGTCAAGGTTCTCCTCTCGAGCGGATACGACATCGACACCCAGGCGACCGAGATCCTGAACAGAGGGGCCGACGGTTTTATTCAGAAGCCCTTCGCCCTGAAGGACCTGTCACAAAAGATAAAGAAGATCATGGAGGCGGAAAAAGAGGTACTTGCCTCCGCCTCCAATGCGTAACCGCCGTCTGACCAGTGACAATTTTTCCCCCCGGCGATATACATTTTTCCCACCATTCCCCCCGGCCATCCCCTCTTCGGGGTTTCCTTTCCCCTGACGCCCCGGGCACAGGCGCATTCGGGTCTTTCCTCCTCCGATCTTTCCCCGTACCTCCGTATCCCGCATCTTCTTCTCTACATCCGTGATTTCGAACTGTTAGCCAACAGGAAGTGATCGCCGGTCCCCGCCGGTATCGTCATCTTTCCCCTCTCCTCCGTCCCTTCCCGGAACCGCACCCGTGGTTTGCATGATTTTTGCAGTACGATGATTGACCGCACACGAACCTCGAGGTGCGCGGATTATGTGACGGGCCACGCGCCGATTCCCGACGGAACGGCGGACCGTCCTCTGCCGTCACGTCCAAGGACGGATGGTGTACGGTTGAAATACCAGGGAGGAGGATGCCAGAGCATGACTGCTACCAAGAAGGAAGCGCCCGATACGCCGGTGCCGTCCGATGACAAGGATGAGGCCAGGACCTCGAAGACGTTCAGCGAATCGATAGGAATCGATATCGGAACCGCCAATATCGTCGTGGCACAGAACAAGGGCAGAGAGGTCAGCACGACGATCCAATCGAACGCCTTTTTCACGATTCCCAATTCAAAGACAACGAAGGAGATCCTCTCCGGAAGATCGGTGCTCTTTTTCGAAAAAAACGACCGGCTGTACATACTGGGCAATTCAGCGGAATACTTTGCCAACATCTTCCGCGGCAACACGCGGAGACCCATGAAGGATGGGATACTGAACCCAAAGGAGCCAGAGAGCGCGGACGTCATCAAGACCATCATCAACCACCTCGTCAGGAAACCGAACGAGGAGGGGGAGAAGATCTGGTTCAGCGTGCCCGGCGAGCCTGTGGACAAACCGAATACCGTCACGTACCATAAATCCATCATCAAGATGCATCTCGAAAGCCTGGGGTACACCCCGGTACCCATCAACGAGGGGATGGCGGTGATCATCTCGGAGCTGTCGAGCAACGGGAGCGAATCGACCGGCATAGGAATCAGCGTCGGGGCCGGGATGTGCAACGTCTGCCTCTCCTACCTCTCCATTCCGGTCATCACGTACAGCATCCAGAAGGG
>JAFGSH010000164.1 GCA_016934695.1 Deltaproteobacteria bacterium | reverse complement strand
GATCAATGAGGAGAATAATACGACCATCTTTCTCGTGGAACAGAACGCGAATCTCGCGCTGAAAGTGGCCGGCCGTGGCTACGTCATGGAAAACGGCCGCATCACCCTGACGGATTCTTCGGAAAATCTCCTTCAAGACGAAGGAGTAAAGAAGGCATACCTCGGCTTCTGAGGACTACGATTCCGGCCCCTGACCGGGAGACAGCGTTCCCAAATAGCGAAACTCCTCTCCTTTTACCCGCAGCATCAGAACACCCTTTACCGCGTTTCCTCCTCTGTCCATATCCATGACGCCGGATATCCCGTTGAATCTTTTTGTCGCCGCGAGAGCCTGCCGTATCTTCGTTCCAGCCGTGGATCGGGTTCTCTCTATGGCGTCTATCAGCAGCAAATATGCATCCGCCCCCAGGACGTTGAACCGCACCGCCGGGGTGCCGGTTCCCTTTTCGTGCGCATCGAGGTATGCCGTGGCGATATCGGAAGAGACGACCTCTTTGCTGAAATCGCTGGTCACCATGACTCCTTCCACAGAGTTCCCTCCGGCGGTGATAAACTCGGGGGTGTGGGCGCCGACGGATGAGATAATGGGGGTATTGATTCCCATATCCTCGGACTGTCTGCATATGCGGACAATCTCGGGATACGAGAGAGGCAGATACAAGACATCGGGTTTCGCCGCCATGATCGACGAAAGCTGGGTGCTGAAATTTCTGTCGCCTGTCCGGCAGTACGCGATCATGACGACCCTTCCCCCTGTTTGGGTAACGGTTCTCACAAAGATGTTGGCAAGGTCTATGGAATGATCCCGTTCTATATTCATGAGGAGGGCCGCTTTTTTTGCCTTCAGATGGGAGGGGGCGAAACGGGCCGCCGCCTCAGCCTGGAGAGCGGTGGAGAGACCTACATGGAACGCGTACCGCCTGCCCTGTTTTCCTGTGGATGGCGTAACGGGGACCACGGTGGGCTTCCCGGCGTTTTCCGCTATGGACAGTCCGCCGAACGCATCCGTTTCCACCGGTTCTCCTATCAGGGCGTGGACCTTTTTCTCATTGATCAGTCGGGTAACAGCCTCGGCGGCACCCGTACCCCCCTGTGCCGTGTCCACCAGGATCAATTCAACCTCTCTCCCCAGGACGGTCGGGCGCATGCCGTGTGCTATCTCGATCCCGGTGTATTCGGCCTGTCCCTGCGTCGCCAGGGGGCCGGTCATGGGGAGATACACCCCGATCCTGACGGGTTCCGGTTGTTCCGCTCCGAAGGTGGACGACGACAGCCCGAGGATCAGAGAAAGGGCGGTTATCAACAGAAACAATCTCTTCAGCTTCATGTCTCCCCCTTTCCGCGTTCTTTCCCTTTCTTCCTGAATATGAGGCGTACCGGGGTATATGCGAACCCCATCTCTTCATGGATTCTGTTGGCGAGATACCGTTCGTAGGAGAAGTGCACCCCCTTCGGCTCGCGGATAAAGAAGACGAAGGTGGGGGGCCTGACGGATATCTGCGTCGCATAGTGTATCTTGTTGGGGCGGTTCCGGTAGCGCGGGGGGGGGAGTTTTGCCGTAAACTCCTCCAGTTTTGCGTTCAGGAGGGAAGTGGAGACCCTCCGGGTGTACTGGTCGTACACGGTGTCGATCAGGTCGAATACCTTGGCCACCCGCTGCCCGGAGAGGGCCGATACGGAGATGATGGGGGCAAAATCGAGGTACTTGAGGGTATCCTTGACGTGCCGCACGTACGTCCCGATCGTGGAGTTGTCCTTTTCGAGCAGGTCCCACTTGTTGATGATGATGATGCAGGCGACGCCCCGCTCGTAAGCCAGTCCGGCTATCTTGGTATCCTGATCGGTAACACCCTCCCCGGCGTCGATCATCATGAGAGCGATATCGCAACGTCCGAGCGTCTTGATCGCCTCCATGACGCTGTATTTTTCGAGTCGCAGGCTGACCTTGCTCTTCTTCCTGATCCCGGCGGTATCGATGAAGAGGTATTTCCTGCCGTTCAGATCGAAGGCGGTGTCGATGGCGTCCCTCGTGGTCCCCGGCGCGGGGTTGACGATCGTGCGTTCATATCCGAGGATCTTGTTGACGAGAGAGGATTTTCCCACGTTGGGCTTCCCGATGACGGCTATCCGTATCCGGCTCTCGTCCTCTTCCGGTTCAGGGGTTTCGGGAAGGACGTCGACGACGTCGTCCAAGAGATCACCCACCCCGAGCCCGTGCTGGGAAGAGATCGAATAGAGCCGCTCGACGCCGAGCCGGTAGAAGTCGAGGACCAGCTCCTCCTGCCGTTGATTGTCGATCTTGTTGACGGTGTAGAAGACCGGTTTTTTTGCCTTACGGAGGGTCTGTGTGATCTCGATGTCGGCAGGGGTGAGGCCTTCCCTCCCGTCCATCAGGAAGATGATGGCGTCGGCCTCCTCAATGGCGAGGCTTGTCTGCTCGCGCATCTGGACGAGCATCCGTTCGGTGGTGACGGGCTCGAATCCCCCCGTATCGATGATCATGAAAGTCCTGCCGTTCCAGATCGAGTCGGCGTAGTTCCGGTCGCGCGTGGCCCCCGGCTGGTCGATGACGATCACCTTCTTTGTCTCGGACAGGCGGTTGAAGAGGGTGGATTTTCCGACATTCGGCCTGCCGACGATTGCGACGATGGTTTTCATGGTTGCTTCCTAGTCGTTCGGGAACCCGATTTCTCCCAGCATTTTCGAGTCCCGGGCCCAGTCCCTCTGGACCCTGACAAACAATTCGAGATATACCTTGGTGTTGAAAAACCGTTCCATCTCCAGCCGCGCGCCGGTTCCGATCTTTTTGAGCATCGAACCTCTCCGGCCGATGATGATACCCTTCTGCGAATCCTTTTCAACGTGTATCGTTGCCTGCAGGCGCAACAGGCGTTTCTGTGCATCTTCCTTGAAGGAATCGATGACGACGGCGGTGGCGTAGGGGACCTCCCTGTGGGTGAGGAGGGTTATCTGCTCCCGGATCATCTCCGCGGCGAGGAAGCGTTCGGAACGGTCCGTGATCATGTCGTCCGGGAAATAGGGCGGTCCCTCCGGCAGGATCTTTTCGATGACGCCGAGAAGACGGTCGACGTTGAATCCCTTCAATGCGGAGACGGGAACGATCTCCTCGAAGGAATACAGCTTCCGTACCTTGTCGATCAGAGGAAGAAGCTTCTCCTTGGGGATCAGATCGGTCTTGTTGATCACCAGAACAACCGGGACCTCCACATCCTTGAGCGACGAGACGACCAGGGTATCGTCTTCACCGATCGGCGTCCCGGCATCGGAGATCAGGAGCAGGAGGTTCACGTCGTCGAAGACACTCATCGCGGTCGACACCAGTTGGCGGTTGAATGCCGTCTTCGCCGCGTGTATCCCGGGGGTGTCCAGGAAGATGCACTGACACCTCTCGGTGGTCCTGATCCCCATGATCCTGTTCCTGGTCGTCTGGGGCTTGTGGGTGCTGATCGCCACCTTTTCCCCCACCATGCAGTTCATGAGTGTGGACTTTCCGGCGTTCGGTTTCCCGATGATTCCTATAAAACCCGATCGAAACAATGGTGGCTCCTCACAGGGCAGGATCTTGGATGATCCGGAGCGATCCCCGCTCCTGCCGTTCATTCTCTCTGACATGTATTTCCGGTATGTTAAAGGATTCCTTCAGGATCCGGATGTTCCGGTTCCTCATTCCCCGGAGGTTTGACACATCGCCGGGGGCCACCGAAAAGACGACATCCCCGCGGCCGGCATTGCGCGATCTCAGCAGTTCCGCCGCCATATCAAGGAAGAGTGCCCCCTCCACCAGTGACCGGAAGGCCGGATGAAAAGGCCCCGCGACGAGGGTGTCCCCCAATATCATCTCATCCGTTGGCTGGAGCCCCAGGCGGATCACCGGTATCCCGGCCTTCCGGAACTTCAGGAGTGCGTCCTTGCACAGAGCAACGGCCTCGCCCAGCGTCAGAGGGAGGTATGTCCCGTTGCGGTACGCCTCCGCCAGCGGGGTGTCCCTGAAGACGATGGTCGGATGGATCCGCACCGTGTCCGGGTGGAGGGCGATGATCTCATCCACGGTGTATGCGAATCCCTCCCCCGTGTCCCCGGGAAGCCCCGCCATGAGGTGCAGTCCGGTCTCCATCCCGGCGTGCTTCAAGAGTCCCAGCGCCCTGCGTACGTCATCCGCCGAGTGCCCCCGCCGCGAGGCTGTCAGGACCTCGTCACGCATCGATTGGGCGCCGATCTCCACGGTGGAGACGGGGTATCGGGAAATCAAGGTAATCCGTTCATCATCGATATAATCGGGGCGCGTCGATATCCGCACGGAGCCCACCATCCCTGCGTCGACGTAACCCTTCGCTGTCTCCAGCAACTCAACCTGATAATCACGATCCATCCCCGTGAAATTTCCGCCGTAGAAGGCGATCTGGTCGAATCGCCTCCCGCCCTCCGTCAGGTGCCGGTCGCAGATCGCCCGGACGGTGTCGGCGGTGATCCCGTCGGGGTAGTCCCCGGCGGCTATCCGCTCGTTGCAGAAGACACAGCGGTTGGGACATCCCCCATGCATCACGAATATGGGTATGATCAGCGGTCTCACGGCTTCTCCAGTTCCTCGAGCACCTTGCGGGCGGCGTCCTGTTCGGCCTCTTTCTTGTTTTTCCCGTTACCGGTTGTTGCAATGCGATTTCCGATGGACGCCTCCACCTCGAAGGTCTTGTCATGATCGGGTCCGGATGCGCTGACGATTCGATAACGGGGGATCTCCCTGAACCTGCTCTGGCTCGCCTCCTGGAGGAGCGATTTGTAGTCCTGATACACCGGTTGAGTGGCCCACTCCTCCACGAGAGGTTGAAAGACCCGCCTGATAAAACCGCGGGAGACCTCGTAGCCGCCGTCGAGATAGATGGCGCCGATCAGGGATTCGAAGGCATTTCCCAGGATGGAGTCTTTGTTTCTCCCCTCGGCCTTTTCCTCGCCCCTGCCCAGACGTATGAAGTCCCCGATCCGGAGCCGGCGGGCCAGCCCGGCCAGGGACTGATCGTTGACCATGAAGGCCCGGGCCTTTGAGAGCTGTCCTTCGGTATATCCCGGGAATCTCTCTATCAGCATGTCGCTCATGCACAGCTGGAGGACGGCGTCGCCCAGGAATTCCAGCCGTTCGTTGTCTCCCTGTGCGAGGGCAGGATTCTCATTGGCATAGGAGCCGTGGATGAGCGCACGATCGAGCAGGGCGATATCGCCGAAGAGATACCCCAGTATTGCCGAAAAGTCCCGCAGAGCCTCAATACGCTCCTTATCCATCCGTCACCACCCTTCCCACGACCTTCTCCCTGATCATGCGATCCCCCGTGATCGTCACGATGCGGTTGGCGAGAGAAGGATCCCCCTCGGGGAGCAGCACGGGGACGTAATTGTCCGAGAATCCCTTCATCCAGCCGGTCTCCTTGTCGCTGGTCCCCTCCACCAGGACGGAGAGCATCTTTCCGGTAAACCCGCCGTTGAATTCGATCCTCTTCCTGTTGCCGATTCCCCGTAGCGCGGCGGCCCGCTCCTTTTTGAGTGGCTTGACAACCTGATCGGGAAAAGAAGAGGCGGTGGTGCCGGGACGTCGAGAATAGGGGAAAACATGAAGATACGCAAGCCTTATATTTTCTATGAAACGGAGCGTGTTGTTGAATTCTTCCTCCCCTTCGCCAGGGAATCCCGTGATGACATCCATCCCGACGGCGATACCGGGAATGGCCGCCTGCAGCCGTTCCACCAGATCGGCGACCTCACCGGTCGTGTAATCCCTTCGCATCAACCCCAGGATCCGGTCATCCCCGCTCTGCAGCGACAGGTGGAGGTGCCGGCAGAGGATCTTAGAATTGCAAAAATGCTCGATCACCTCGTCCGATATCTCCGTCGGATTCAGGGAGCTGATCCGAAGTCGTTCGAGATCCGTCTCCTTCTCTATCCTCTTCACCAGGGCGAGGAGATCGGCAGGGGAGGGGAGATCCTGCCCGTAGGCGCCCAGGCAGATTCCGGTCAGGATGATCTCCCGGTGCCCCGCCTCCGTCAGGGCCTGTACCCGACGGATGACATCCTCTGCGGGGAGGCTTCTGCTCCTCCCCCTCGCGTAGGGGATGATACAGTAACTGCAGAAGAGATTGCACCCGTCCTGAACCTTCAGGTAGGCGCGTGTCTGGCCGGGGAATCTTGTCACCGGCAGATCAGAAAGGGTCTTCTTCCGCGTTATATCGCTGACATTGATCCGTAGTTCGCCGTCGATGACATCCTGGAGGATCTCCGGGAGCCTCTCCTTCGTCTCCGTTCCCGCGACCATCCGCACCCCCGGGAGCGTCGCGAGCTCCTGTGGGGCGATCTGCGCGTAGCATCCGGTTACGATGATGGGCGCGCGCGGATTGGTCCGGTGCGCCCGGCGGACCAGCTGTCGAGACTGGAAATCCGTCTTTGCCGTGACCGTGCAGGTGTTCACGATGTACAGATCGGCCGGCGAGGTGAAGGGAACAACAGAGATCCCTCTCGCTTCGAGCTCCTCCGCAATCCCTGCGGATTCATAGTGATTCACCTTGCACCCGAGGGTGGCCACGGCGACCTTAAGCATCGGAGAGCCCCTCCTCGATCCATCCCCCGCCCAGGAGCCGGTCTCCCCGAAAAAAGACCGCCGCCTGTCCCGGTGCCACGGCTTTCTGTGGCCTCGCGAAGCTGATCCGCACCCGCCCTCCGGGGAGGGAGGTAATCTCGGAATCAACCCCCCGATGGCGGTAGCGTATGTATGTTCGTGCGCGAAATGTATTTCCACCGGGGGGAGCGCCTGATACCCAGGAACAATGGTGTGCGCGGAGGCCGGAGGTATACTGGTCCTCCTCCCGCCCCACGACCACTTCATCTCTTGCGGTGTCGATCTCCAGGACGTAGTAGGGGCGGGGGGAGGCGATGTTGAGTCCCCTGCGTTGTCCGATGGTCACCGTGTGGGTCCCCCGGTGCCTCCCCACGATGTTCCCCTCCCTGTCCACGATATTGCCGGGAGGGGGGAGGGTGGCCGGATAATGCTCCAGGAAATGCCGGTAATT
>JAFGSH010000017.1 GCA_016934695.1 Deltaproteobacteria bacterium | reverse complement strand
TGGGTATTCGTCGAATCGATGGTGTCGAAAAAGTGGATCCGATGTCCTATCACACCGCCGGAAACGATCCCCTCCAAGGTATCTTGATTGAAATCCCGATGCATGTATCGATCCCTAGGCGACCCGCCTCCTCCTCACCCTCCCGCCTGCTTGAAAATCAGCGATATGTCGGCGGCGGAGGCGGAGTGGGTCAGCGCTCCGACGGATATCCAGTCCACCCCTGTCCGGGCAACCTCTTTCACGTTCGACAGGGTGATATTTCCCGATGCCTCGATGAGCGCCCTCCCGGCGATACGGGAGACCGCCTCCGTCATCTCGCGGATTCCCATATTGTCCAGCATGATGATATCGACCCCGGCGGCGAGGGCCTCCGCGACCTCGTCCATGTTTTTCGTCTCCACCTCGATCCGTGTCCCGGTGGGGACGGAACCCCTTACCTTCCGCACCGCCTGCGTAATACCTCCCGCTGCGGTTATGTGATTGTCCTTGATCATGACGGCGTCGTACAGGCCGAACCGGTGATTCGTCCCCCCTCCCGCCGTGACCGCGTACTTTTCGAGACCCCTGAGGGTCGGGGTGGTCTTTCTCGTGTCCAGTATCCTGACGCCGGTTCCCGCCACCTCTTCGACATACCGGCGCGTCAACGCGGCGATCCCGCACATCCTCTGAAAAAAGTTCAGCGCCACGCGCTCCGCCATGAGGATGGGCTTCAGGCTCCCCGCGACGGAGGCGAGAAGGCCCCCCTTCACCGCCGCCTGGCCGTCCGAGAGATAGGCCTCGAAGGCAAGGGAGGGGTCCAGGACGCGAAACACCTCCCCGAAGACGTCGATACCGGCAACGATGGTATCCCCCTTGGAGACCGCCTGCGCAAAGCCCTGTTCCGCTCCGGTCAGGATGGCCGACGTGGTCAGGTCGCCGGACCCGATGTCCTCGTCGAGCGCCCTCTCGATCAGTTCTCTCAAGCCGGCATCATCATCCATGACTATCCTCAACCCATGCTGCGGAGCCGGTCCAGGGCGTCTTCGAGCACCCGCCCCTTCTCCTTCAGGGCATTGAACTTATTCTCTTCCTTCTCGACGACCTCCGGGGACGCCTTCTCCATGAAATCACGGTTCCCCAGCTTCTTGGAAACGAAGGCAAGATCCTTTTCGATCTTCTTGATCTCTCCTTCCAGTCGCATCTTCTCGGCCGCGACATCCACGATGCCCTCCAGGAATACGTACACCTTGACGGGTCCGACGACTCCCGTTGCGGATCCCTTCGGCTCCCGGGCATTGATCTCGATCTCCAGCCTTTCCAGGTTCGCAATGTCGTAGATATACCCCCTGCCCGTCTCCATAGTGGACAGCGTGCCGCTGTCCGGAACGGAGATGAGCGTCTTCACCTTCTTCGAGGGGCTGATGTGCATGACACCCCGTATATTTCGGATACTGTTGATGACGTTTTTGATGAGGTCCATGTGGCCGCGGGCCTCTTCATCCTCGAAGGAGGCGTCCGGTTCGGGGAAGCGGCTCACCATGATGTACCCCTCATCCTCCGCCAGCCTCTGCCAGATCTCCTCTGTGACGAAGGGCATAAAGGGATGGAGGAGCTGGAGCGCCGGCTTCAGGACGGTGAGAAGCGTATGCTGCGCGGCGCGTTTTTCCTCCTCGGACTGTTTATCGTACAGGGCCGGCTTGATCAGCTCGAGGTACCAGTCGCAGAACTCGTGCCAGAAGAACTGGTAGACCCTCCCCGCCGCGTCGTTGAAGCGGTATTCATCGAGAGACTGCCTGACATCCGTCACCGCACTGTTCAGGCTGTCCCTGATCCACCGGTCGCACAGGGAGTATTCCCCCTTTTCCGGCGCGATCCCGCCGGAATAGCCGTCGAGATTCATCAGAGAGAAGCGTGCCGTATTCCATATCTTGTTGACGAAGTGCCCGTACCCCTTGATCCGCTCTTCGGACATCTTCACATCTCTTCCCTGCGCGGTAAAGGCCGCGAGGGTGAACCGCATGGCGTCCGCCCCGTACCTCTCTATCATTTCAAGAGGATCAACGCTGTTCCCCTTGGATTTGCTCATCTTTTCGCCCTGCTCATCGCGCACCAGGGCATGGAGATAGACATCCTCAAAGGGGACCTTTCCCATGACATAGAGCCCCATCATCATCATCCGGGCGACCCAGAAGAAGATGATATCAAAGCCGGTAATGAGGAGCGAGGTGGGATAGAAGGTCTCGAGCGTCTGCGTCTTGTCGGGCCACCCCATGGTCGAGAAGGGCCAGAGGGAAGAACTGAACCAGGTATCCAGGACGTCTTCATCCTGCCTGAGAGAGCTGCCTCCGCACCCGGGGCACGAGTCGGGGTCTTCGGTGGCGACGATCGTCTTGCCGCACTCGTCGCAATACCACACCGGTATCCGGTGACCCCACCAGATCTGCCGGGAGATGCACCAGTCCCGTATGTTGTCCATCCAGTCGAAATAGGTCGCCTCCCACATAGGGGGGACGATCCGCGTCTCCCCCTTCACGACCGCGGCGATGGCGGTCCGTGCCAGGGGTTTCACCTTGACGAACCACTGCTTGGAGATCGTGGGCTCCACAATGGTCTTGCACCGGTAGCAGCGCCCCACATTATGCGAATAGGGCTCCGTCTTGACCAGGTACCCGCCTGCCTTGAGATCCTCCACGATGTTCTCTCGGCAGGTGTAACAGTCCTGCCCCTGATAGACGCCCCCGTTTTCATTGATGATGGCATCGCCGTCCATGATGGTGACCACGTCGAGGTTGTGGCGCTGCGCCATGGCGAAGTCGTTGGGGTCCGCGGCGGGGGTGATCTTCACCGCGCCGGTCCCGAATTCCTTGGAGACGTAATCATCCGCGATGATCGGTATCCTCTTGTCCACGATGGGGAGGATCACCTCCTTGCCGATAAGGTCCGCATAGCGTTCGTCATCGGGGTTGACCGCGACGGCGGTATCGCCCAGCATCGTCTCCGGGCGGGTGGTGGCGACGATGATCTCCCCCTCTTCGTCTGCGTAGGGGTACCGTATGTGCCACAGGCTGGTCGCCTCCTCCTCGTATTCGACCTCGAGGTCGGATATGGCCGTATGGCAGCGAGGGCACCAGTTGACGATGTAATCATCCTGATAGATGAGGCCGTCATTGTAGAGCCGGACGAAGACCTCCCTGACCGCCCGGGACAGCCCCTCGTCCATGGTGAAACGCTCTCGTTCCCAGTCGCAGGAACACCCCAGCTTGCGCAGCTGGTTGATGATGACGCCGCCGTACTTCTTGCGCCATTCCCAGACCTTCTCTATGAACTTTTCCCTCCCCACATCGTGCCGCGTCTTCCCCTCACGGGCCAGCTCCTGTTCCACCACATTCTGGGTGGCGATCCCCGCATGATCGGTCCCCGGCATCCAGAGAGTATTGTATCCCTGCATCCTCTTGTACCGTACGATAATATCCTGGAGGGTGTTGTTGAGCGCGTGACCGATGTGGAGGATCCCCGTCACATTCGGGGGGGGAATCACGATCGAAAAGGGTTCCTTGTCGCTGGTGTCCTGGGCGTGAAACAGCCCTTCGTCGAGCCATCGCTGGTACCACTTCCCTTCAACATCTCGAGATTCATACGTCTTACTCAGATCTTCTCTTCCCATAGCACGTCCTTCTCGCGTCTCGGTTTCGAATCATGGGTGTCAGAGGCCCGGAACCCCGGATTCGACTGCCCTGCTTATCATATTTTCATCCTGCGGGGCAAACCATTTGATGTCAGAGTCTCTTCTGAACCACGTCAGCTGCCGCCTCGCATAGTGCCTCGTATCGCGTTTGACCAGCCTCACCATATCCTCCCGGCTCAGATCCCCCCTGATACAGGAAAGCACGTTACGGTAAGTCATCGCCTGCAGGGGGAGGGTCTCCTCGTCATAGCCCATCTCGAGGAGCCGTTCCCCTTCTTCCACGAGCCCGTCCGCCATCATCCGGTCGACCCTGTCGTTGATCCTCCCGTACAGGATATTCCGGTCGATCGTGAGGCCTATCTTCACACAATCATAGGCACTGTCCCCGAACCGGTGCGCCCCCTGGATCGCGATAATCGACCGCCCCGTCCGTTCCACGACCTCGAGGGCCCGGATCGTCCTGACCAGATCGTTCGGGTGGATCGATCCGGCGGCCGCCGGGTCGATCCGCTTCAGGCGTTCATAGAGGTATTCCTTCCCGTGGCGCGCGGCCTCGTCCCGGTAGGCGTCGCGGAGGGTCCCGTCAGCGCCGGGGGCCTCCAGGAGGCCGCCGATGAGGGCGGCCAGGTATAATCCCGTCCCCCCTACCACGAAGGCCCTCTTTCCCCTCCCGTGGAGGGAGCGGATCGCCGCACCGGCCTGTTCGACGAAGAGCGCGGCGTTGAATTCTTCGTCGGGATCGACGACATCGATCAGGTGGTGGGGGACGCGCGCCCGGTCTTCCGGAGAGGGTTTCGCGGTCCCGATGTCCAGGTACCGGTAGACCTGCATCGAGTCGGCGCTGACGATCTCTCCGTCGAACCGCTCGGCGAGCCTGATCGCCAGGTCGGTCTTCCCCACACCGGTGGGACCGGTAATAACAATGAGAAACGGTCTGGAATGCCCGCCCCCCGGCGTCCCTTCGTGCGGGAGGGTGGCACCTGATCTCTGCCCTTCCCTCATCGTCGCCTGAACATCCTTTCCAGATCCCGCAGCCCGATAACAACGTAGAGCGGCCTCCCATGCGGGCAGGTCGCGGCAAAGGGAATCGCATCGAGGTCCTTGCACAGGGCGGCGACCTCCGAGACCGTCAGCGCATCATTGGCCTTCACAGCACCCCTGCAGGCCATCACCGCAAGGAGCTTGTCCCTCGTTTCATCCAGGTCCTCTGACTTCCCCGTATCACCGATCTCTTCCACCACATCGGATATGAGGGCCTCGAGACTGCACCCGGCAAGAAAGGCGGGAACCTGCTTCACGACAGCCGCATCTTCGCCGTACCGCTCCACGCCGAACCCGAGATCCTGCAGGAGATCGGCGGCATCCATCAGGAGATCAAGGCGTCCGGGGCGGAGGGTTATCACCTCGGGGATCAGGAGGCCCTGGGCGGCGGTCTCGCCACTCCTGGAGGCCTTCAGCTTTTCGAAGAGGACCCGTTCGTGGGCGGCGTGCTGATCCATCAGGATGAGGGCGCTGTCCGATGAAAAGACGAGATAGGTATCGGCCACCTGCCCCAGGTAGGTCAGGGAGGAAAAGGAGGCCGTCTCTTCCGGCGCGGAGGGAAGGGGCTCGCCGAAGAGATCCCCTGGTTGCCGGCGACCGCCTTCTCCAACGGAGAAGGCCGGTGCCGTCTCCCGGGTGAATATCCGCTTTTCGGCCCCCGACCGGAGGGTGTATCGATGGAGCGCCTCTCCGACCCGCTGCCGGTATGTATCAAGAGAAGGGCCGCGGAGGGGGGCAGGCATACCCGACAGGGCGCGCGACAGGGTCTCCCTGATGAGGCCGTATATGTCGGAAGGATCCTTGAACCGCACCTCCATCTTGGAGGGGTGGACATTGATGTCCACATCGCCGGCGGGGATATCGATAAAGAGGACCACGTACGGGAACCTCCGGGGCTCTGTCAGCCGGCGGTAGGCGGTGATTACCGCGTGATTCAGGAGTTTGTCGCGTACAAAGCGGTTGTTGACGAAATAGAGCTGCCCCTTTGCGTTCGATCGCGTATGATCGGGGGCGGAGATGATGCCACGAAGGGTTATATCACCCTTTCGCCCCTCAACCGCGCGGGTATGGCTCCCGAAATCCTCCCCGAAGACCAGTGCTATGCGGTCGGACAGATTCTCCGTTTTCGGGACATCGAGGACGGTCCTCCCGTTCGCCATGACCCGGATCTTCACCCCCGGGTTGGAGAGGGCCAGGCGCACGACGGTATCCATGCAGTGGGCCTGTTCGGTCGAATCCCCCTTCATGAATTTCTTCCGTGCCGGTGTGGAATGGAAGATGTCGGTGACCCTGACCGACGTGCCTACGGGACAGCCGGCGTCGATAATCTCCTCGATCCTCCCCCCTCGAACAGTCGCCCGCGTCCCCGACGGGGCTCCGGTGCGCCTCGTCAGCATCTCGATCCTGGAGATAGCGGCAATGCTTGCAAGAGCCTCACCCCGGAACCCGAAGGAGAGGATCCGGTGGAGGTCCTCGAAGGTGTATATCTTGCTTGTGGCGTGCCGTTCGAAGGCGAGTGCCACATCGTCGCGATCGATCCCCCCGCCGTTGTCCACGACCCTGATCGACCGCTTCCCGCCCCCCTCGATCTCCACGAGGATGTCGGTCGCGCCGGCGTCGAGGGAGTTTTCGATCAGCTCCTTGACAATGGAGGCGGGCCTCTCGACCACCTCCCCGGCGGCTATCCGGTTGGACAGCTCCTCGGACATGACGACTATTTTTCCCTGCACGATAGATCTCCCCTTCCTACCGGCCCCCGGCCGCCGCATCCCCGGCAAAGGTCCTGACCCGAGAGAGGGCGCCAGCCTCCCCCCCTATTACCTCACCGTGACCGGGATAGATACAGAGGGGATTGATCATCCTGAGCAGGTACTCGTACGACTCTTCCATACGGTCCTTTCTCCAGTGAAACCGGTTCAGGCTTCCCCTTCCTTCTTTGGATATATTGATGATCAGGTCCCCCGACAGGAGCTCTCCGGTTGTCTCGTTGAAAAAACAGACGGAATCTTCCGTATGGCCGGGGGTTCGCAGGACCTTCCACTCCCCGAAGCCAAAGTCGCCGAGGGAGGGATCCTCTCTCCCCTCCTCTCCGAAATATTCGATCCTGTCGGGACCGAAGGGGAGCCGGACCATATTCCGTATCCACGGGAGGGGGATCCCCGCCGGGCTCCCCACACCGAAGTGTGAAAGCCTCCGAACAGACCGGACGCTCACGACCGTCGCGGGGGGGAGACCCGCAAACCAGTTTCTGATCAGCGAAATCTTTCTCTTCCCCGCAAGGTACTCTTCTACCACAGAGTGAAACAGGACCCGCGTCCGGGGCGGGCAGACCTCCAGCAGGCGGCCGATCCCCCCGATATGGTCTATGTGAAAGTGCGTGGCGGTGATGTACCGCAGATCGGCCATGCTTCGGCCCAGGATACGTGTTATGTAATCGGCAATATCGCGTGCGCACCCGAGGCTCCCCACATCGACGGCCATGAGACCCCCGTCTCCCTCGATGAGGTAGGCCCGGGCCAGGCCCGTGTTGGGAACGGGATGGACCTTCCGGGGGCTGTTTTCGTCCGCGGCGGCCATGCATCATCCTCCTCTAGCCGATACGGGTCATATATTCCTCGAGGGCTATCTGCCAGAACCGCATCGTCCGGCGGGTGGCATCGGCGAATTTCCTGCAACTGAGAACCGAATATGCCGGGCGGGAGGCAGCCCTCTTGAGCTGCATCGATCGTATCGGGGTAACGCTGATGTCTTTCATACCTTTATATTCGAGGATCTTGAGGGCAAACTGGTACCAGGTGCACGTCCCCCGGTTGGTAACGTGGAAGATGCCCCGGTGACCGCCCTCGACGAGGGTCCGCACCGCCGCCGCCAGGTCCACCGTATAGGTGGGAGAGCCGGTCTGGTCGTCCACCACCTCCAGCTTCCCCGTTTCATTCGCCTTATCCACGATTGCCCCGACGAAATTCCTCCCATGCCTCCCGTACAGCCAGGCGGTCCTGATGAGGAGATACTCATCCAGGATCTCCCTGAGGCCTTTCTCCCCCTCCAGCTTGGATCTTCCGTAGGCGTTGATGGGGTTGCAGTCGTCATCCTCCACGTACGGTGTCTCCTTCCTTCCGTCGAAGACATAGTCGGTGCTGAAGTGGACCAGCTTGATGCCGGACTCCCGGCAGGCGAGGGCCACGTTTCTCACCCCGCCGGCGTTCACGGAGAAGGATCTGTCTTCATCCGTCTCACACCCGTCGACGTTCGTATAAGCGGCCGCATTGATGACTACGTCCGCACCTGATTCCCCGATGAGGTCGCTGCACTCGGAAGGAGATGCGATATTGAAGTCATCGATATCTTTACCGATCACATCGTATGTCCTCTCAAGATCGGCCACAAGATCGGTCCCCAGCATCCCCTTGTGGCCCAACACCAGTATCTTCATCAATACCTGACCTCCTTCAGGAACAGCCCTTGCGGGGGGGCCGTGATACCAGCCCTGGTCCTGTCTCCGGCCTCCACAATCTCCCTGAAGCCGGAGGGAGTGACAACCGCTCTTCCCACATCGACAAGCAGGCCGACGATGTTCCGCACCATATACCGGAGAAATCCGTCAGCCCCTACCGTAAAGGAGATCATGCCGTTCTCCCTCTCAAGAGAGGCGACGGTCACCGTCCGCACGTGGCCTTCAACGTCCCCCCCGGAGGCGCAGAAAGAAGAGAAATCATGGGTTCCCTCGAGGACCTTCGCCGCCTGCCCCATGGCGTTAAGGTCAAGGGGGGCCCGCACGTGCCAGGAATAGTTCCGGTAGAGGGCGCTCCTGATCGGGTTATTGAATATCCGGTACACGTATGTCTTGCCCTTCGCGCTGTAACGAGCGTGAAACCGGTCATCCACATCCCGGAGTTCCTTGACGACGATATCCCCCGGGAGGAGGCTGTTGACGCCCTTCCGGAGATTCTCGCAACCGATGGCGGACTCCGTCCTGAAGTTTGCCACCTGCCCCAGGGCATGGACCCCCGCGTCCGTTCTTCCCGAGGCCGTCAGCCGTATCTCTTCCTGCGTGATGATCCCGATCTTCTCCTCGAGCACCTCTTGAACGGCGACACCGTTAGGCTGCCGTTGCCATCCGTGGTAGGCAGTCCCGTCATACTCGCAGACAATCATGACATTTCTCATGCCGCTCCGTCCCGTCGCTTCCTCACACCTGCCGGGCCTTGGCCGAGGGCAGTTTCTCCGTTGTCACCCAGCCGGCACCGACACCAGGTACGCTGACGATATATACCACTGAGATGACACGGTCAAGGCGAAACTCCCCATCTTGTCGCTGCAACACATTGTTTTATTAAGGAAAGAGAGGCTTTCAGGGATGCTGCCGGTCCCGGCCCTTCATGGTGACCACCGCAAGGGCGGCGATTCCTTCGCCCCGCCCGGTAAAGCCCATCCCCTCGTTGGTCGAGGCCTTGACGTTGATCCGATCCGGCTCCACGGCAAGAAGATCGGCTATACTCGCGACCATTGCGGGGATGTGTTCCTTCAATCGCGGCCTTTCCAGGATCAGGGTTGAGTCGACGTTGTTCACGAGGTACCCCTTCCGGGCGGCCAGTTCTTTGACCGCGACGAGCAGCTGCCTGCTGGCGATATCTTTGTAGGCGGGATCGGTGTCGGGAAAGTGTCCCCCGATGTCACCCTCACCGATGGCGCCGAGTATGGCATCGCAGAGGGCATGCAGGAGGACATCCGCGTCCGAGTGGCCCATTAGCCCCCTCTCAGCGGGGATCTCCATCCCCCCCAGGATCAGTCCCCTTCCTTCGACCAATCGATGGCTGTCATATCCGATTCCGATTCTCATGTGCCCGACTCATTCCTTTTCAGCAGAAACTCACCGAGGAGAAGGTCTTCCGGTGTGGTAATCTTGATGTTGTGCAGCAGGCCCGGGATCGTCCGTACCGGCACGCCCATGCGTTCCACAAGAGAGGCGTCGTCCGTGCCGTAGAAACCCTCCCGGCACGCGCTCTCAAAGGCCTCCATGATAATCTCCCTCTTGAATGCCTGGGGGGTCTGGGCGAGCCGCAGAGCCGCCCTGTCGAGCGTATGCTGCACGCTCCCGTCTTCATCGATCATCTTGACGGTATCCGCTGAGGGGATGACCGGGACCGCCGCTCCGTTCCGGGCGGCTTCACTGATGGAAGATTCTATCAACGCCTGTGTGGCGAAGGGTCTGACGCCATCATGGATCAGGACGATGTCATCTCCATTGGCAACCATCTCCAGGCCTTTCCCGACGGAGTCCTGCCGTTTCTCCCCCCCGGCCTGGATCTGCCGTGCCTTGGTGATGCGATACCTGTCGACAATCTCGTCTCTGACATACTCCCTGTCGCCGCCGGGCACCACAAGGATGATGCGTCCGACGGACGGGGTCTTCTCGAAGGTGATAAGGCTGCGGGCCAAGATGGGGATGCCCGCAAGGGGGACGTACTGCTTCGGACGGTCACGCCGCATTCGTTTTCCGGAACCGCCGGCGACAATAATCGCAACTGACTGCACCATGTATCCGCACTCTCGGGTTTTAATACGAGTTCCGGGCGTCCGGACCACGCCGTTAACCTCACTTTGAGGTAGAAGCGCCGCTTCGCTCGTCATCTTTCATGCCGGAAAAGATCATCCGCCCCGCCGCCGTTTGGAGAACGCTGGTGACGACCACCTCGACACTCTTTCCCATATACCTGGTCCCGTTGTCGACAACGACCATGGTGCCGTCATCGAGGTATGCCAGGCCCTGTCCCGCCTCCTTTCCCTCCTTGATAACCCGGACGGTCATGGCTTCACCGGGCAGAACAAGAGGTTTCAGGGCGTTGGCAAGCTCGTTGATGTTCAGGATCTTTATACCCTGCAACTCAGCGACTTTATTCAGATTGTAGTCATTGGTTACGATTGTGCCTCCCTTTTCCTTGGCAAGGGCGACCAGTTTCGAGTCGACCCCCTTTATCTTCGGGAAATCGATATCCACGACCTCAATCTTTATCCCGTCGTTCTTCTGCATCCGGTTGAGGATATCCAGTCCCCGCCGCCCCCGCGAACGCTTCATGTG
>JAFGSH010000163.1 GCA_016934695.1 Deltaproteobacteria bacterium | reverse complement strand
CGGGAAGTTTCTCACCACCAGCGCGAGCGTGTCCACACCGCGCATCATCCCGATCGATGCGTCCGGGAAGGACACCTTTCCTTCCGCATCACGGGCGAGCCCGGCGAAATCGACGAACCGCACCGTCGCGTAGGTGGTCTTTCGGGGACGGTACATCTCGGCCAGACGGGTGATACGCTCGTCGATCACATCGACGACGGCGATATTCGGCTTGGAAGCCGCGTCCGTGTATGTCGTGACTTCCGCCGCTCGTCCCGTCAGCGCGTTGAAGATCGTCGTCTTGCCTGCATTGGGCAGGCCGATCAGTCCTATTTCCATCATCCTCCCCTTTATACGAATACGGCCCAGACGATGGCGTACAGGATCGCGGGCAGAAAGTTCCCTATCGGTATTCTCGTCACCCTCAGGAGGTTCAGGCCGATCCCCACAATCAGCAATCCCCCGGTGACGGTAACGGCATTCAGAACGGCCGGGTCCTGCATAAAGAGCAGGCGGGCCGCGAGGAGCGTAACGCTCCCCTGGACAACAAAGACGGAAAGCGCCGAAAAGACAACTCCGATCCCAAGGCTCGACGCGAGGGGGATCGCTATGACGCCGTCGAGGAGTGATTTGACATAGAGCGTAGTCGGATCACCGGCGGTGCCGTCCTGTATGGAGCCGACGATCATCATCGCACCGCTGAGGTAGAGGACGGAGGCGGACATGAACCCCTCCGCAAAGGTGGAAGAGTTTGAGCTGGCACGGTCCTTGAGCCACTCGCCGAGGCGTTCGATCCAGTACTCGATCCTGATCAGCTCTCCGGTTATCGCGCCGGCCAGCATACAGCCGATCGTCACGATCAGGTCGGTGACGGCGAGGGCCATCTGGATACCGACCAGGACGACGGAGAGGCCGAGCGCCTGGACCATGATCGTCTTGATCCGTTCGGGGAGGTGCTTCCCTATGGATACGCCTATCAGGCCTCCCGCAACGATCGCCCCCGTATTGACCAGTGTTCCTGTCAAGAATATGACTCCCTGTTGTTGTGCGATGAGGATCGCCTCGGCGCACACCGGGTGGAGAAACCCGAGAGCCCCGCCCGTCAAGCGAACTTCTTATTGCAGGATATGGTTCTTGTCAATGATTATTAAGATTATCGGCAGGATAATAGCAGAAAATTCCCTTGAAGCCGGGTCGTCAAGAAAAACGGGACCTACGCCGATGCGTAGGGCTGATCCCATTCGAGCCCGGTCATGCTGAGGACGTCTTCGAGATCGAGCCACAGGTCCACCGAATAGGTCATATCGGCTATCTCGCTGTAAATAAGCATTCTCTCGTTGATGAAATTGCGGGCCTCGTCAAGCCGTGATTCATCGAATTCAAAGAGATGGATGGTCTGTATACCCCCGCCGAACTTTACATTCTTGATGTACGGCCCCATCATGGTGAGGAAATCGGGCACGGGGGGGAACGATTCCATGCGCCTTCCCGTTTCGTACATATTCCCCTTGCTGAAGGATACGGTTGTCACGATGACCATCACGCCTCTCCTTTCTTCATGAATACAAGCGGTTTTATTGTTGAGCCCACGATGACAGGATTCTTTGGCACCGTCAATACACCTTTCTGCGTATTTTAAGGGTGGCCTTCACCAAATATTGCATCGGGGCTCTTCGTACCATCCGATCGAAGCCAGTAACGCAAGAAACGGACCATTCCCGGATCAATAGCCGCCTTTCCTTAAATTCCTTGACAATTCTCATGGCGCGCGTAGTATCAAGAGATTCCGGTAACGCTCACGGCGCTCCGCCTCCTTACAGTATGGGGCACGAAAAGGTCGACAAGGCATGGAACAGGAGACAACAGCCGATCGCATTACCCGGATCAGGAGAGTTACCTGGAGCGGTCTCTTCATCAATGCGCTCCTGGCAGGGGTAAAATTTACCGTCGGCCTTCTGGGTGCCAGCCAGGCGGTCATCGCCGATGCCGTCCACAGCCTCTCCGATATGGCCACTGACGTCTCCGTCATCCTGGGGGTTCGGTACTGGTCCGCCCCTCCCGACGACGATCACCCGTACGGACACCGGAAGATAGAGGCCATCATCACCGTCCTGATCGGCCTCGCCCTCCTTTCCGTCGCGCTTGGTCTCGGCTACAAGGCCCTGTGCACCATAGCTCAACCCCATATCCGGAAAACCACCTGGATCGCCCTCACCGGACCGGTCCTCTCGATCATACTGAAGGAGATCATGTACCGCTGGACCGTCATCGTAGGAAGGCAGGAGCGATCCACGGCGGTCGTCGCGAACGCATGGCACCACCGGTCGGACGCCCTCAGCTCGATACCAGCCGTCATAGCCGTGACGGTATCGGCGATGAATCCCTCATGGTTTTTCGTAGACCACATCGGAGCGCTTATCATCTCCGTCTTTATCCTGAAGGTCTCTTGGGACATCGTGCAGCCGTCGTTGGAGGAACTTGCCGACCGCGGAGCGTCATTAAAAGACCGCGCCCGGATCAGGAAGATAGCGATGGGGATAGAGGGGGTCAGAGACGTGCATGCCATACGGACCCGCAAATCCGGCGAGAGCCTTTATGTCGATCTCCACGTCCTCGTCGACCCCGAGATATCGGTCCGTTCGGGGCACGATATCTCCGAAGAGGTCAAAGAGGCCCTCCTGAATGACGGCCCGCGCATATTGGATGTCGTCACACACCTGGAACCTGACGAATAATACTTCTTGACATCCGCCAAAAAACCCTGTAGAGTTCGTTCGCAAGTTGGAAAGAGACATTTTGAAGTGCGAAGATCGGCCGCCGTGTCCCCGAGACTTCTGGCGGTCTTTTTTCGGTCATAATGGAAATCCGACTTTGAAAAACTGTAGAAAGGAGGATACACGTTATGGCGGAAGGCACCGTTAAATGGTTCAACGACGGAAAAGGCTTCGGTTTTATCGAGATGGATGGCGGCAGTGACGTCTTCGTCCATCACAGCGCGATTCAGTCCGAGGGCTTTAGGTCCCTGCAAGAGGGTCAGCGCGTGAGCTTTGACGTCGAGCAGGGCCAGAAGGGCCCGGCGGCGGTCAACGTACGAGCGCTGTAACCGACAGCGATATCAAGCAAAAAGGCACCCTGCGACATACATACAGGGTGCCTTTTTGCGTTTCAAGGAGCATTCAACCGGACACTCAAACGGTCTCTCAGCGGATCATGGATATCCCGCGACACCGTGGCACGAAACCCCCACCCCGCCGCTCCGGCTCATCCGGAGCGGAGATTCCCCCGCGAACCGGTCATCCACGAAGATATGCTTTATACGCGAAACCGTGCAACGGTTACGCCATACCCCCTCTGCTCGTCCTCTGGAATCCCGGCATCTTCTGGGCCGGTCTCTTTCTGAGGAAGACTATTGCGGAGAGAGCGATGAGAAGCCCGACGCAATTGATCCACGGAAACCATGCCGTGTTGAGCATGCATAGTACCACTCCGACCAAAAGCACCACTATGGCTATCGCACCTACCACATCCCCCTTCTCACTCCTCAGTTTCATATCCTGTCCCTCCTCTTGTTAGATGTTTCCCCCCAGAACAGTCGTATCAGCGAGGATATCAAACATAACCGTACGGACTCTTTGGAACATCACAGCCGCAATACCTAAGATCACCGTGAGAAATTCGGGGCTATACTCCACCTTGAAACCGACGAATCAGATCACAATCCCCTTTGGTCGTTACAACCATCCACAAACAGAAATACCCGCCATGATAATTTATTAACCCCATCATGACATCTTGTCAAGAACTATTGCGTGTGCCCCTTGTACCGTTTGATCAAATCGGACAAAATTCAATTTCCAATTCCGGGGGCTTGCATTATAATTCCGTTTTTCGGGGGGGATTTCAGGCAGGCGCGAAGTCCGCCCCTTCCATCTCTTCAGGAGCATGGGAAATGCCGACCGATCCTTTTGAACGGGAGAGAAATATCGATCAGAACAGGCGCGAATACGGGGACGGTTACGATGCCCTGAACTGGATCGACGGGGCACGGGCCGACCGGGCCCGGCTGGAGCGGGACGATCTTCTCGGAGAACTCACCTCACGCGGCGTACTCTTCAGCCACGGCGGGACCAAGCTCGATGTCCGGCGTCTGTCGCCGGGCTGCCGTGCCTGCGGGAGCGGGAACTGGTCCTGCCTCTTCATCAACGGCACCTGCAACATGCACTGCTTTTACTGCCCCACGGAACAGGCTGCCGAAGAGACACCGCAGACGAACACCGTCCCTTTCGACGACCCCCGGGACTATATCGATTATCTGCAGCGGTTCGGCTTTTCCGGGATCAGCATCAGCGGCGGCGAGCCTCTGATGACCTACGACAAGACGCTCCGCTATATCGGCATGGTGCGGCGGGAGCTGGGGAACGGCGTGCATCTGTGGATGTACACCAACGGGACCCTGGCCACGGAAGAACACCTGCGCGCCCTCCGCGATGCCGGTCTCAACGAGGTCCGTTTCAATATCGGCGGCCAGGGGTATAACCTGGCACCGGTGTCTCTGGCCGTCGGTCTCTTCGACATCGTTACCGTCGAGATACCCGCCGTACCGGAGGATGCCGCCCTGTTGAACGAGACGGTATCAAGGCTCAAAGAGCTCGGCGTCGACTACCTGAATCTCCACCAGCTGCGGCTGACTCCCTATAATTACCGCCACCTCTCCAGGCGAAACTACACCTTTCTGCACGGTCCCAGGGTGACGGTCCTCGAATCCGAGCTGACGGCGCTGAAGGTGCTGCTGCGGACCCTTGAGAGGGGAATCGATCTCCCGGTCAACTACTGTTCCTTTATCTACAAGCACACCTATCAGAAGGCAGCGGCCCGGCGCAGGGGGGCAGATCTGATACAAAAGCCCCACGAAGACCTGACGGAGACGGGGCTGATCAGGAATCTCTCCATGCGGGGGAGGACCGAGGATATCGGCACCTGCGCCGAACGTCTCGCGGGCATCCCCGGAGCGGATGGCCTGTGGACGCTGGGAAGCGGAAAGGAACGCCTTCATTTCAAGGCCTCTCTCTGGGAACGGATCGATTTCACGGGGGTTGCTCTCGTCGTCCGATACGACATCACGGCAATCCTGCCCGAGCTCTCATACGGCTACGTATTCAAACCCGTCGAACTGAACAGGAGGAGAAAGATATACGTCGAGCGGCGGCCCCTCGGACCGGAGATCGTTCTCTCCGGCAATGAAATCAAACTGTTCGAGAAGACCTTTCTCGATCACGAGACCGCGATGGAGGGTGCGGAAAGGGACGCCGGCCCTGAATCCAGCGAAGAGGAGCGGCGCAGGATAGCCGACCTTAAGCGTTTCGAAACCTATCCGGAGGGGCTCGCCGATTATTACTGACGACCATGCCTTCAGAGGCGGTTTCTGAAATCCCGGCATACGGAGAGATGCAAAAAAGGGAGACAGCATGCGATGCCGTCTCCCTCGAATGTTCTGGCGGGGTCGATGGGACTCGAACCCACGGCCTCCGGCGTGACAGGCCGGCGTTATAACCGACTTAACTACGACCCCGCAATGG
>JAFGSH010000162.1 GCA_016934695.1 Deltaproteobacteria bacterium | reverse complement strand
CCGCTTCCATCATGGAGCCGGAGCCGGTGAATGCGGGTGTTTATGAGGGGGTTATCTTTTATGTGGGGGACAAGAAGGGGCTCCTGACCGTTGCCTATACCGAGGCTGAGTATGTCGAGGCGAGCAGCGGCGGGTTCGGTGCCGACACACCCATCGGGTTCCACGGGATCCTGCACGACTATATCGGGGTTCGCGGGACGCCGGTGGTCATGGACCTGGGGGCGGCACCGGAGCACTGGAATTTCCCCGTGTACCGGTTCGACGTCGAGAGTTCGACCGCAGGGACTATTATCACCTTTACCACTACCATATACTACGCAAACGACAGCGTCAGTCCCGACTATGTGGGGACCCGCGTGCTCCATAAGACGTACGAATACTGGTTTCAGATGGATGGCGACGAGATCACGGACAGCGGCTGGGGAGACGGGATCGAGCCCCCGCAGGGGGCCTGGGAGATCCTCGGCCCCGGCTGTCTGAACCCGGGGATCGATGTTGCGGAGGTAAGACGCATTGCGACTCGGGAGGACGACGACTTTGCCGGCAACACGTCGCAGGAAACCGCCGCAGCGATATCAAGCGGCCACTATGCAACCCTCCTGGGGATCACCGACGACTGGTTTGCGATCGATCTCAAAGCGGGAGACCGTGTGGAGATCACCGGTTTTGCCGACTCCGCGGGGATGGACCTGACGGTATACCCCATGGGGGATGAGCTGCATTTCGAAAGCGACGGCGCCACCACCATTGTTGCGGCCGGCGAGGACGGGCCCTGTTACCTGAGATTTGTGCCGACAGATGAAAGTGATGTACCCTATGAATTCTATATAACACACATCCTCGGCTGGCAGGGGCTGTTTCCGCTTGACCCGTTGGGGTCGTGGATCAACGGCATCGCCCTGGTGAGCCCCGAGACGGAGTCGGGACGGATCATCGTCTCGCAGATGGACCGGGAGGGGCTGCCCCAGGGGAGGAGCTTTTCCACGTCCGATCTTTACGGTCGGCTGTCCGGGACGGTGAAGGAGGACCTCGGACTGACGCTCCCGGACCAGGGTTATCTCCGCGTTGATTCGGATGAACCGCTCTGGGGGATGCAGGGGGTAACGTACGGGAGCTGGGACCTGATGGGGTGCAACCTTGTCCCGTACGGGGATGCCGCCGCGGCACTCTTTTACCCCCAGCTGGCGTATGGACGCTGGACGACATACCTCGGCATGATCAATTGCGGTGACCAGGCAGTGACCGTTACCCGTCAAGCCTATAACGATCAGGGGGAACCGCTCGGTTCGGATACGGTCGTACTTGCTCCCGGTCAGAAAACAGAGGACCGGCCCGGAGCCGTTGAGATCCTCAGATCGGAGGAGGCGCAGACCATGAGCGCCACCGTTGAAGGTGGGACCGCCTCTCTCATCGGATATGTGAAACTATACGACGATATCTGGGGAAACGGTCTCTCCCTGAAGTCCCTTATTCCCCTGGACCCGGAGCGGGCCTCCGAACTGGTGATCCCGCACATCGCCTCGAACCGGAACTGGCAGACGGGTATCGCCGTTATGAATACCGGGCAGTTGGCATCGCTTGTTACCTTTTACGGATATGACGCGGACGGGAATCTCCTGGATGAATCGACGAGAACCGTCAAGGCAAAGCAGCATACCGTCGGAACACCGGCCACCTTCTTCCCTCTTACCCCCCGCCAGGAGATCGCATCGATCCGGATCGTGTCCCATGCCGATCAGCCTCTGTGCGGCTGGCTGTTGTACGCGTCAAGCAGCGGATGGCAGCTCGCCGGGGTGCCGATCAGGGGGGCATCCACCTCAATCGGGTATGCCCCGCATATTGCCGATCAGACATCCTGGGGGACGGGGATATGTTTCACCAATGCCGGAGAGACAGAAACGACCGTCCGGTGCTCGATCTTCAGCCCCGAGGGAGAGCTTCTGCTCACGCGGGACTGGGAGGATATGGCTCCAAACCAAAAGGTGTGCGGGACGGTCAGGACCCTGTTCGGCGTGGACGAACGGTTCGGATACGCGAAAATCGAATCTCTCGATGGTGGCTTTATCAGCGGTGTGTACCTCCAGGCATCGGCGGATAACCACAAGCTGATGGGGGATGTTATACGGTGACAGTGCCGGCAGTCCCCGACCACAAGGAGGGAACGAGGCGGTTGATTGTCCATGGGCAGGATTTTCCTGAAACGGCGGATGAGAAAGCTTGTCAGGAATAACAATGGTACCGCTCCGGATGCCCTCTCACTTGGGGACAATGTCTTTCCCCGGTCTGTGTTGCTCTTGACAGGCACAGGTCGAGCGTGTATAATCTGCATTAATGTGCATATTTGCAGATAGGAGGGGCGCCCTGACATGCACGATGAAATAGCAATTTTCAAGGCCCTTGCCGATCCGATCCGGTTCAGACTGGCGATCCTGCTTTCCATCCAAGGGGAGAAGTGTGTTTGCCAGCTGGCAGAGGCGTTGGACGAGCCGGAATTCAAAGTCTCCCGCCATCTCGGGATTATGCGGGCGGCGGGGATGGTCGAGGTCCGGCGTGATGGTACGTGGAGGCATTACCGGCTGGTAGCGCCCCGACATCACCTGGAGACATGTCTCCAGGCGTGTTTTCGCAACAGCCTGACGGATGACGAGACCGTCAAAGGGGATCTTGAACGCCTTGCGATGGCTAAACCCTGTAGCTGCTGACAGACGAAATGTGTATGCGGCATGCTTGGAAATCCGGCTTTATGTGTTGTACGGGAAGGGATCTTCTCGCAGATTTTCTCAAAAAGAACCCATGGAGGTAGAAGATATTGTGAAAAGATGGATCTTGTTTGTTCTGTGTGCCTTGTGTCTGGCCCTGCCGGAAGGAGCATTGGCGAATGAGGGAGTTACGGTGCTATTCACCGGCGACCTGGTCGGGCAGCTGACCCCGAGACGTGGGTGAGGCGGTCGCACCTCGGGCGGTCTGGCCCGAGCAAAAACGGTGATTGATTCGGTTCGAAGCGAAGAAGAGAAGGTGATCCTGCTGGATAGCGGCGGTTTTATGCCCCTCGAGTCCGCTCATGATCGGGACGGCGCATGGAATCGCGAACTGGTAGCGAAGATCGGTATCGAAGCGATGGGCGCTATGCAGTATGACGCAATCGGCCTCGGAGGGGATGATTTTTCCCTCGGAACCGAGTTTTTGATGAAGGTCGCGTCGGAGGCCGGCATCAGCTTTGTTACGACGAATCTGGTCCGCCGGGACGGGATGCGGCCGTTCGGCAACGGATACGCAGTCGTCAAGGCCGGAGATGCCAGGGTTGGCGTGCTTTCCATCCTCCCGCTTGGTGCGTTCGAGGGTATCAGCGATAAACACCTGGTTGAAGGTCTCGAGATCGTTGATCCCAAGACGGCGATCGAGGCGGTGCTGCCGGAACTAAGGGAGAAGACCGATGTCGTCGTTCTGCTCTCTCAGTATGACCTGGAGAAGACGCGCCTGCTGGTAGGGGGGCTGGATGGCATCGATCTGAGCATCTGCTCCGGAGACAAAGACAGTCGCGGGGGCTGCGGAAAGAAATTAGCGAAAGCCGAGAGCAACGAGCCCTTTATCAAGACCAGTTATGGAGGGGGACAGGTGGGATACACCCACCTGGAGTTCAATCCGAATAGGTTGGCGGTCGTCAGCCGGACCCGGATGATCCCTCTGGATGGTTCGATCCCTGATGATGAAAAGATCGTTGCCATAACCGGCACGGACATGAAAGACAAACTTGAAGAGAAGAGACAAAAGGAACAGATGAGGAGGATCAAGGAACTTCACAAACTGTCTCCTGCAGAATATATGGAGCTGCTCAAGAAACAATCCGCGTCTGGAGGTGAGAAGCAATGAATCGGTTCAGGGTGATGGTCATTCTGTTTTCGCTGTCTGTCATGTTGGGGGGATGCGCTCACCTCCTGAGGGATCCAGGAAGCGAAGAGGCCCTGAGGCAGAGAGTGACACAGGCGTGGAGCGCCAAGGTCAATAATAACTGGGACGTTGTCTATGATCTGTCGGTGGCCGAATACCGGAAGAAGGTGACCCGCCAGGCATTTCTACGGGGGGCAAATCTCGATGTGTCGGAGTTTTCGATCAAAGAGATTGCCATACTGGAATCAGGGAAGGAAGCCGTGGCAACCGTGGCGTGCAAGGCAACACACATGGGGATGACATTCCCCTTTGTTTTCAAGGACACATGGCTGCTCGAAGATGACGGCTGGCGCCTGAAACTGGTGCCCCTGGGAATCCCCGGGATGTAGGAAAAGGGCGGCGGTTTCGGCCGGCTGTAGCGCAGGATCAGTGCCGGTGTCCCGGAACCCGGTCCGGCGGGGAGAGCGTTATTTTATCAGGGAGGAATGGAAATGAAACGAGTATGGATATGCGCCGTTCTGGCGGCGCTGCTTATCGGGTACCCCGGAGCGGTCCTGTCCGAATGCATACAGGGGGATTGTCTCAACGGGGAGGGGGTGATGGAATATCCCGGCCATAAAAACTTTGAGAAATATACGGGGCAGTTCAAGGATGGTGTGCCGGACGGCCAGGGGATGATGATCGGGAGAGGCGGTGATACCTATACCGGGTCCTGGCAGAAGGGCAAACCGGCCGGCCGGGGGACCATGACGTTCGCCGACGACCAACCATTAAAGCAGTACGACGGGGAGTTCAAGGAAGGGGCCTGGGAAGGCAAGGGAACCATGTCCTTCTGGGACGGGAGGATATTCACCGGAGAGTGGAAGAAGGAGATCCACATTACAAAAGGGAAAGCTCCCATACAGACCGGCGTTAAGACACCGGCCGAATATCGGTGGATCAAACGCTTCGCGGTGGGGACGATGACGTACCCCGACGGCAGAAAGGAACAGGGGACGCTCAAGATGGATGGCACCTTTACCCCTGACAAGGAGAAGGAGGGGTAAAGGCGGCATTCCGATTCTCTTCGCGCAGTGCCGGTTCCCCATTCCGGGGGAGCCGGCACTGCCCTGATAGCGAAGAACATCATGCCGGCTTCCGCCGGCATAACAATCCGATCCGTGGTACGGAGGCCTCACCGTTGCCGTGCTGTTCAGCTCGTACACCTTTATCGTATTCTTTGCCGCCGTCCTCGCCTTCATGCGTTTTCCCCTGCGGTGGGGGGTAAAAAAGGCGGGGCTCCTCGCCGCCAGTTACCTCTTTTATGCCGCGTGGAACCCCCCGTTCGTCATCCTCCTGTGGATATCCACGGTAGCGGACTGGATCGCCGCTCGGCGCATCCACGAATCAAAAAGCATAAGAACCCGCAGGATTTTTCTCTTCCTCAGCCTCGCCGTCAACCTGGGGCTCCTCTGCTATTTCAAGTATGCTGGATTTCTGATCGAGAACTTCACGGCCCTGATGCACTGGCTGCATGTTGCGTATCAACCGCCGCAGGTGGACCTGATTATCCCGCTCGGCATATCCTTTTACACCTTCCAGACCCTCTCGTACACCATCGACATCTACCGGGGGACGGGCCGCCCGTGGCACTCCTTCCCGGACTACGCCCTCTACGTCGCCTTCTTCCCACAGCTCGTGGCCGGCCCCATCGTGCGCGCCTTCCATTTCCTCCCCCAGTGCCTGAAGGAGCCGACGGTAACGGGGCGTGACATGGCCTGGGGGCTGGCCCTCGTGACCCTGGGCCTCTTTGAAAAGGTCGCGCTGGCCGACGGTCTCCTGGCCCCGGTGGCGGAGGCGGTCTATGACGGGAACGGGATTCCGGACATGGTGAGCTCGTGGTGCGCGACGGTCGCCTTCGCCGGGCAGATATTCTGTGACTTCGCGGGATATTCCACCTGTGCCATCGGTGTGGCGGCCTGCCTCGGGTTTCACCTCCCCGACAACTTCAATGCCCCCTATGCGGCAACCGGCTTTTCCGACTTCTGGCGGCGGTGGCACATCTCCCTTTCAACGTGGCTTCGCGATTACCTGTACATACCCCTCGGCGGCAACCGGCGGGGCGGGTTCAGGACGCAGGTCAACACGATGCTGACGATGCTGATCGGGGGGTTGTGGCACGGGGCTTCGTGGACCTTTGTGCTGTGGGGAGGGGTGCACGGGATCTACCTCCTTGGCGAGCGGTTTATACGGAGGATCACACCCGCGTCTCTCGTGTGGGGGAAAGCGCCCGGCAGGTTCCTTTTCGCCCTTGTCACCGCGGCACTGGTCTGTGTGGCATGGGTCTTTTTCCGGGCCCATACGCTTGGCGAGGCCTGTGTCATACTGGGGGCCATGTTCGGTCTGGGGACCGATCCCGCCACGCTGCGGCTGACGCCGCTGGACGTAATGATCACAGCCGGCGTTGCCGGTATGCTGTTTGCCATGCACTGGTGCGTGCGGGACCGCACGCTCGAAGAGATCGCACGCCGGACGCCCTGGTGGCTGAAATCACT
>JAFGSH010000161.1 GCA_016934695.1 Deltaproteobacteria bacterium | reverse complement strand
GATTCGTTATGTTGTGTCAGGTCGAGCCCGATCAACTCGCTCTGTTTGTCGACCCGCATCCCGATCAGCACATCGACGATCTTGTACAGGATCCCCGTGACGATCAGGGCATAGGCAATGCAGACCAGCATGTAGAATATCTGGATAAAGAACAGCTTTGCGTTCCCGAAGAATAGCCCGTCCGCTCCACCCGGATTGATCGCCACCGCGGCGAAGAGCCCGGTTGCGAGTGTTCCCCAGATACCTCCGATGCCGTGGACACCGAAGACATCGAGTGAGTCATCGTACCCCAGGAGGGGTTTGAGCCGGGCGACGGCGAGATAACAGGCAACCCCGGCAATCAGGCCGATCGGTATTGCCGAGAGGGCGCTGACGAACCCGCAGGCCGGTGTGATGGCGACCAGCCCCGCCACGACACCGCTGACGATCCCGAGGACCGTGGGCGCCCCGTCCATCTTCCATTCCATAAAGGCCCACGCCATCCCGGCCGCCGCAGCTGCTGTGTTGGTGGTGACAAAGGCGTTCGCGGCAAGGCCGCCCGCCTCCAAGGCACTCCCCGCGTTGAACCCGAACCAGCCGATCCACAGGAGGGCTCCTCCCAGAAAGGTGATGGGAAGGTTGTGGGGGGCGAAGGCCTGCTTCTCATATCCGACCCGTTTTCCGATCAGGATGGCGAGGAGCAGCGCCGAAACGCCTGAACTGACATGGACGACGATACCCCCCGCAAAATCGAGGGCGCCGATCTTTCCCAGCCAGCCGCCTGACCCCCAGACCCAGTGCGCTATCGGATCGTAGACAAATGTCGACCACAGAAGCGTGAAGAGGACGAGGGCTGAAAATTTCACCCGCTCGGCGAAGGCGCCTACCATCAGCGCCGGTGTGATGATCGCGAACATCGCCTGAAATATCATGAAGACCAAGTGCGGGATCGTTCCGGCATAGACGGAGCTCGGCTCCTGTCCGACCCCTTTGAGACCGAACCATTCCAGACTCCCGATAACACCCCCCACATCTGGCCCGAACGACAGCGAGTACCCGAAGAGAACCCACTGCAGACTCACCAGACAGATGATAGCAAAACATTGTGTCAGGATAGAGAGGATATTTTTCCTCCTCGCCATCCCACCGTAGAAAAATGCCACCCCCGGTGTCATGATAAAGACCAGGGCGGCGCATACCAGTATCCAGGCGGTATCTCCCGTGTTCATATTTCTCACCTCCATCAGTTTTCATTTACGACATTTTGGGAGGTAGCAATTCCGATGCCAAAAGCCCAATTACAACTAAAATATTAATATTACTAAATTAAAATAATTATAACGACCACAACAACCACACGACAATGTACCATTGCGCGCAATAAACTACATTATGGTAGCATCTATGATTTCGGTTTGCGGGATAGAATAGTTTGTTAAAGTCTGATATTATAATAAAATCATCTAGCCTGGGGAAGGTTGTGCCACCGATAGGGGAGCTGCCATCAATGGATCGACCGGTTTCGAACATGATGTTTGATCAAGAGGACCACGAACTGCTGGTGATTGTCAATGAGGTCCTCGGTCGTGACAAGGCGAGAACATATCTCAAGAGTCTTCTGAACCCGTACCTGCACCCCCACGGAATCAAGGAAATGGCGGCATCGAAGGAACTGCGCGTTGCCTACGCCGTCATCCATCTCCTCAATTCTCTCGATATCGGCAAGGCGGAGGATCGGCTCGGAGCACTCCGCTCCCTCCGGGATGAGGTGCTCTACAGTGCCCAGTCCTTCCTCCGCAGGAACACGGCGCGGGTCCTTCTGCAGATCATGAAGAAGCTGGTCCAGGCGGAGGGTGATTACCATCGACAGCTGGAACTGGCTCACGATTTCCGTATGGCGGCATCAGGGAAACCCCGCATCGTCAGGGAACAGCTGAAACGGTACCACCTCATCGAGATGCCGGAGGAATGGAACCAGATAGCTACCGATGATCACGTCCATGACATCAACACCAAGGGACGCAAATCCCCCACCCACCTGATCATGGATGCCTGGATCAAGGGGATCCGCAGGCTCAAGGTGGTCTACTACAATCATGTACCGCCTCCGGTCGCCGGTGAACTCCTCAAAGCGGCCGAGATTATGGGGATCAGGGTCAGGATCGGCGTTGAATTCTCCGCACGGTTTTACGACCGGTATGTCTCTTTCATATGGGCGCCGCGCGGTCTCATCGACGCGCAGGATTTTCTGAATTTTCTGAAGGATGAGGATGTCGCATCCTTCATGGCACAGGGGAGAAACGTCTCCGCCTACCAACAGCGGTATGTCACGGCGATCCTGAAAGAATTCAACGAACGGCACCGGTACGCAATCGAAGAGACTTACGGGTTCCTCCCACCCCTCCTCAATCAGCGAAGGTTCTTCTCGTTTGTGGGGGCCGGACAGGCATCCCTTCTGCATCTGGCCGAATTCACGTACACCATGATGCTCCCGGCCATGCGGGAACACGTCGCCGACTTACAGCAGCGGTATCCCGGGGCTGCTCCCGAGGAGCGTGCACGCATGGTGGCCGTAGTGGATGAGCTCAACGAACTGGATTCCGAAGCGATCGTGGAGCGGTACCTGCGCCCGGCATCGAATCCCTCTATCCCGGATCCCCACGTTCCGTCGGATGGTGAAGATGTCCCGGATCTCTTGAAGCTGACACCACGCCAGCTCCTCGACCGGCTGGGACATCTCAACGCCGGATACAGCATTACACTCTCTCTCAGTAATCTGCATGTCGCCGATGTAATAGAACTCTTGTATGACTGTCAGGGGCTGATCACACATCTGGAGGCGTTCAATCTCAAGGATTATGTGACCGGGGTGGGCCATGATCCGGCGATTAACGACCTTCAGAGGGCCATCAATGAAGACAATATTATTGTGCTGAAACGCATTATCCGCAATGCCATCAGGGACATGAACGTGAGAGACCCCGCTCGGGCCGACACGCTGACACATATCCTCCACGATATATCCACCTTCCGATCATACTATCAGGGCGTACTCCTCAAGAGTCGTGTCGGGAGTGATTCCAGCGGTCGGTCGCACCACCTGTACGGGATGGGACTTGTAATTCGCGACACCCTCCCTCGCCGGGCGCAGCGGGAAATCATGAAGGAATCCCCTGCCTCACGTCTGACCCTCCCCCTGCACACCAATGTCTATCTGCGGGCGAGCTACCACTCCCGCGGCAGTCTCGGGAAAAGGACGGACACCTTCTACCGCCTGATATCACGGCTCCCCGGGATGAGCCTGTTCGGGAAGCGGCGTGTGGAGGAGTGGGAAATTGAACGATACGCCACCACCCGTATCGGCGTTTCAGGAAATGTGGTCGCATTGGGAGGGATGGAGGTCAAGGGAACCAATGACCTGTCGCTGGAGCCCTCTGCCGAACGGGAACCCCGGACGACCCTGTCGTGGCAATACCTCAACAGCACACTGAAAAACTGGGTCAAGGTGCTGGCGGGTTTTGTTCCGGCCTTTTTTACCTTTTATCTGACCAAGGAGTGGTGGCTCCTCGCCTGGTTCGGGGGTTTCATCTGGTTTGGGATTACCGGCGCGCGCAATATCATCCAGTCCGTCCTGGGGAGCGGCGGCATCAGACGATCCCCCCTTTTGAAGTGGAACAACTATGTCAGCTGGGATCGCTTGACGGATTCTCTCCTCTTTACGGGCTTTTCCGTCCCTCTCCTCGATTACATCGTCAAGACCCTTCTTCTTGACAGGCTGTTCGGCATAACGACGGCAACCAGCCCCGTCCTCCTGTATACGGTGATGGCCCTGGCAAACGGGCTGTATCTTTTCGGGCACAACATCTTCCGCGGGCTGCAGAGGGGGGCCGCCTTCGCAAACCTCTTCAGGACGATCCTCTCCATCCCGATTGCCGTTCTCTTCAATATGGCGGCGGGGGGCATGCTCGCAGCCGGCGGGTATACGAATGTGGATGCCATTCTCCAGAAATGGGCGGCGATCATCTCCAAGGGCGCATCAGACTGCGTCGCGGGCCTCATAGAGGGAATCGCCGACCGGTACGACAATATCCGGACCCGTATGTGGGACTATCGGAGCAAGCTCACCCAGGTCTTTGATACCTATACCGATCTGGAGATCCTTTTCCCCGAATCCGACATCTGCGCGATGCTCGAATCTCCAAAACAATTTCTCCGCGCCGTGAAGGAGAAAACACAGAACATAGAAAAGGTGGTCATCATCAACGCGCTGGATCTCCTGTATTTCTGGATGTATCAGCCCCGTGCCCGGAGCGCGCTCTTGGCGGTTATCCGGAGGATGTCCGCAGAAGAGCGTCGCGTCTTTGTCCGCTGCCAGTCGATCCTTGCCATGGATCGGGGGATCAGTCAGCTCTTTGTCGACGGACTGGTGGGGAAAAATTTTTCAAGGGCGCTCTCTTTCTATCTGGATCGTTCGGGAGAGTACCTGGCGACCCTTAAACGGATGGATCTGGGGGGAAAATGATCCGCATCATAGCCCACCGGGGGGCGCGCAGTCTGGCCCCTGAAAATACCATGGCGGCGGCCCGCGCGGCCCGTGAAACGGGCGCCGATCTCTGGGAAACGGACGTCACGGTCACCGGAGACGGCGAACTGATCCTCGTGCACGACGACACCCTGGAGCGGACCACCGATGTTCGTTTTCGGTTCCCGGACCGCGAACCGTGGTCCTGTTCGTCATTTTCCCTTGACGAAATTCGTTCACTGGACGCAGGGTCTTGGTTCGTTGAGGCCGATCTCTTCGGCCGGATCGCGGCCGGTGAAACAGGATCGAACGCCCTGCCCGGCTACAGAGGCGAGCGGGTCCCCACACTGCACGAGGCCCTCCTGTTCACCCGCGAAACCTCATTCCCCGTCAATCTGGAACTCAAACACCTCCCCTCCTCTCTCAAAGGATTCCCTCTCGTCGAACGGGTCCTGGCCATGATCGATGAACTCGGGGTGGATCACGGGCTCATTGTGATCTCTTCTTTTTACCACGACTGGCTGCGGGAGGTCCGACGGAGAACCTCGTCGATTGCAGTGCAGGCCCTGATCGGCAAGTACCAGTACGAACAGATCGACTGGGACAAGCCCCTGGAGTTCGAAACATATAACATCGAGAATACCCTGATGGATGAAGAGCAGGTGCGCGCGTTGACCGGGCGGGGGATATCCGTGAATATCTTTACCGTCAATGGTGTCGATGAGATGCTCCGATTCGCAGAGGCTGGGGCGGTCGGGCTGATCACGGATTTTCCCCAGCGGGCGGTACAGCTCCTGCGGTAGGTGGCCGTATCATATGCCCCGGTGTGGAGTGAGCACTTCGGGGCTTGCGCCGGTTTCGGTATTTTAGTACAAAATAACGCAGCATCCATTCGGTGAGGTGATCGGAGGCCCTTCATGATCAAGACGGATGTCATTATCATCGGCGGTGGCTCCACGGGGTGTGGCATAGCGAGAGACCTGGCGCTGAGAGGAATCCCTCACTGCCTGATCGAGAAGGGTGATTTCGCCGCCGGCGCAACGGGGGCTTGTCACGGGCTGCTGCACAGCGGTGGTCGCTATGCGGTGAACGACCCAGAAGCGGCGGCAGAGTGCATCACCGAGAACATGATCCTGCGCCGGATCGGAGAAAAATGTGTCGAACAGACAGGGGGCCTCTTTGTCCGTCTCCCCGGCGACTCGAAGCGATTCAGGGACCTCTTTCTGAAGAAGTGTGACGAGGCGGGGATCACCACCGAGGAACTCTCCCCGAGCAGGGCGCTCGATCTCGTTCCCACCTTGAACCCGTCCCTTGAAGAGGCGATCAGGGTCCCCGACTGTTCCATCGATCCCTTCCGGCTCTGCCTGCTCAATATCACCTCGTCTCAGAGGCGTGGAGGACAGGTCCTGACCCATCACCGTGTCACGGAGATCATCAAGGAACATGGCCGATGCGTCGGTGTCAAGGCCCGTGAAGAGGTCACGTCCGACATCAAAGAGATCGGGGGAAAGATCATTATCAACGCCACCGGCGCCTGGGGAGATCAGGTGGCGCATCTGGCCGGGGGGAGCGTCCCCATTACCATGTCCAAGGGGAGCCTTGTCGTCACGAACCACCGGATCACCACTATGGTCATCAACCGGCTCCGCCCCCCTGCCGACGGCGACATTATCGTCCCCAACGAGGCGGTCTGTCTTGCCGGCACCACCTCCATCCCCGTGACCGACCCCGACAGGATCGGTGTCGACCCGGCTGAAGTCGATCTCATCGCCACCGAAGCACAACAGATGCTCCCGGATTTCAAAACGACACGCCTGATCAGAACATACGCGGGGGTGCGTCCCCTCCTCAAGGCGGATGCCGAGGATGATCGGGCTATATCCCGGGGATTCCGAATCATTGACCATCACGATGGCCTGTTCAGTATTACGGGGGGGAAATTGACCACCTACCGGCTCATGGCGGAGAAGATGACCGATACGATCATGGCTGCCTTCGATCTGAAGACGGAATGCCGGACGGCGGAGCTTCCCCTTGAAGGACAGGAAGAACTGAGCGGGTATCCCCTGTCCCATCGTCTGAAGAGCCTGGACAATATCGTCTGCGAATGCGAACTGGTGACGGCGGAAGCGGTGGAGCGGGTGGCGGCCCAGATCGGCACCCGGCATATCGGGGACATCCAGCACCGGACACGGCTGGGGATGGGGCCCTGTCAGGGAGGGTTCTGCACGTACCGCGCGCTGGGGATCATGCAGGCGACGGGGAAGATGACTCCCGACGAATCGATGCGCATGCTCAGAGAATTCCTCCAGCGACGGTTCAAGGGGATCAAACCGGCCCTCTGGGGCGATCAGCTCCGCGAGGAACAGCTGATAGAGAGCATTTACCTCGGGATCCTGAATATGGAGCAGGGGCAATGAGCGTCACGTACGATGCGGTAATCATAGGCGGGGGGGTATCGGGGATGATGGCGGCGATCACCCTCGCCGACGCGGGGAGAAAGGTTGCGGTTATTTCCAAAGGTGATCCCGCCTGCTGTTTCTCGACCGGGTGTATCGACCTGCTCGCGGCCGGTGCCGACCCCCTTGAGGGAATCGCCTCCCTGACGGAAGAGCATCCCTATCATCTTGTGGGGGGAGAGACCATCATCCGAGCCCTGGATCGGTTCCGCGCCATCATGTCAGCGGAGGGAATGACTTACGTGGGGGATTACCACACCAACCGGCGGGTCCTGACCTCTCTCGGGCGCTGCAAGATCACCTGTCTGGTCCCGCGGACCATGGCCTTCGCCGATGTCGATTCCGACGCCCGTCTTCACCTCCTCTCTTTCAAAAGGATAAAGGATTTCTATCCCCAGTACATCACGGCACGGTACCCACGCGCCCGATACTCTACGTATGACGCGGGCGTCACCACCACGGCGGGGATCGCCGGGAGGTTTGAAGACAGTCAGTTTCTGGAAGAATTCATCACGTGGCTGCAGCGTCTCGATATACAGGAGGAGCGCATCGCCCTGCCGGCCGTTCTGGGACGGCAGTTCGCCGGTGAGGTGTACGAAAAGATAGCGGCGGCGTGCGGCCGTCCCCTCTTCGAGATACCGACCCTCCCCCCATCCATACCGGGGCTGCGCTTGTTCGGGGGGCTGAAGCATGCCCTCCTGCAACGGAACGGTGATCTGTACTGGGGACGGGGGATATACAGCGTGGAACGGATCGATCATCAGATCGAGGCAGTGACCCTCGCCGGTACCGGACGGGCGACCCGGGTTGAGGGGAAGTCTTTTATCCTCGCCACCGGTTCTCTGGTGAGCGGCGGCCTGCATGCCTCCATGGAGAAGGTGACGGAAACGGTCTTCAATCTGCCCACCTACCTTCCCGGCACACGGAAGACCTGGTTCCACGACGATTTTTTCGCCCCCGGGCATGAAATCGAAAAAACGGGAATCCGGGTCGATCCATCCTTCAGACCACTCGATACGGACATAGAGAATCTGTATGTCTGTGGCAGCATCCTCGCCTTTTCGGAGGTCATGAAACACCGGTGCGGTCACGGGATGGCCATCGCGACGGGAGTAGCAGCCGCGCAGTCGTGTGGGGGGCTTGACTCGTGAACGTCGATTACCAACACTGCATCCGATGCACCATCTGCGTGGCAAACTGTCCCGTTTTGAAAGTGAATCCGGCCTTCCCCGGACCCAAGCAGTCCGGCCCGGACGCCGAGCGATTCCGCTCGGACGACGAGGAATCCATTGATCGGTGGGTGCGCCTCTGCAGTCAGTGCAAACGATGCGAAGTGGCCTGCCCCTACGGGGTCAGCCCGGCCGAAATCATTCTCCGGGAACAGACCCGATACGGAGAGGGACATTTTAGGACGCTCTCCCAGCATCTCTTTGCCAACAACTACTGGATGGGAGTCCTCAACTCACTGTTCGCCCCCGTGGTCAATCTCCTCACACCGAGAGGATTCGTCAAACGGGTGCTTCCCGTTTTCGGCCTCTCGACCGCCGTCCCGTTCCCC
The DNA here is from genome assembly GCA_016934695.1 of Deltaproteobacteria bacterium. Next base: position 6,394 of record JAFGSH010000161.1, on the reverse strand, counting down.
CGCTATTCCGTTCATTCCATGAGCAGGAGCTGGCGATGGAAAGGACCCCGGAGGAGCCGCCGGAAGGTTGTTTACTTCCACGGCTGCTTTATCAACTACAACCGCCCCGATATCGGCCGGGGGGTGCGCGACCTCCTCGCGTCGCTCGGTGTCCGGGTCGTGATTCCACGACAGGTCTGCTGCGGCCTCCCCGCCCTGGGTAACGGAGACCTGAAAACCGCCCGCACCTTTGCCCGGAAAAATTCCCGCATCCTCGCGGGATATATCGACAAGGGATATGACGTGATCTACACCTGTACGTCATGCGGTCTCTCCCTGATTCAGGATTACCCGGGGATTCTCGACGTGCCTGACGGCAAAAAGGTCGCCGAAAATACCTATAACCTCCACGAATACATCCTGAAGTTGCTCGACGAGGAATCCATCAACCCGCAGTTTGCTCCCCTCCACCGACGAGTGGCCTATCACATCCCCTGCCACCTCCGCGCGCTGGGGATCGGCTATCCGGCGGCCCGGCTCCTTGAGCGGATCCCCGGTCTTGAGATTCACATCCTTGAGGACAACTGTTGCGGACTTGCCGGAAGCTACGGATTTAAACGGAAGAATGAAGGGACGTCAACGAGACTGGGGGCTGATGCGGCACGGGCAATCCGGGCCGTCAAACCGGATATCCTGATGACGGACTGCGGGGCGTGCAAGATGCAGCTTTCTTATTTTTCAGGGATTTCAGCTCGTGATCCCTCCGAGATCCTGAGAGAGTCCCTGAGTGGAACCGGCCAGGAAGCCACGTGAGGGAAGGCCCTTGAGCCCGAATTTCTCTCTTCACACAATGTCATGACGATGGCATCATATATCGTTAAAGAACTCCATGAACCAACCGATATGTGAGTCAACACCCGAGGAGCACACCATGAGAAAACTATTCAAGACACTGATACCCGCATTCTTCCTTGTAACCTGCATGATTCTCCTCCCCGCCGGGGGGCATGCCGAAACATTTCCCGAGGTGATGTTTATCCTTGATGCGTCCGGGAGTATGTGGGGGCCGTGCGACGGACAGACCAAGATCGAGGCCGCCAGGAGTGTCTTTGAACAGGTGGTCCCCTCTCTTCCCTCGGAGGTCAAGCTCGGCTTGACCGCATACGGGCATAACCGCAAGGGAGACTGTAACGACGTTGAGATCCTCGTCCCGGCAGGCAGCGAGAGCAGAGAGGCACTCCTGGATCGTATCATGAAGGTCAATCCCAAGGGGATGACCCCCATGGCAACCTCCATCAAGATGGTTGCCGACACCCTGAAAACGAAGGAGGGTGAGACGACGATCGTCCTGGTTAGTGACGGTAAGGAGACCTGTGACAAAGATCCGTGCGGGGTGGTCCGGTCTCTGAAAAATTCCGGTATCAAGTTCATCCTCCATGTCGTGGGTTTCGGCGTGAAGCCCGAAGAAAAGGAACAACTGACATGCATGGCGGAGGCGGGGGATGGCCAGTACTTCGGGGCGGAAAACGCCGATGGCCTCCTTGCGGCCCTCGAAGTGGTGAAGAAAGAAGTCGCCGTCAAGGTGGAAAAGGCAAAGGCAACAAAGAAAAAGGCAACCTCAAAACTGGGCAAACTCACCATCAAGCTCCCCAAGGCCGGGACGGTCAGCATGCATGCCTTCAAGGTGATCCGCACGAAGGACGGCAAGGTGATCAAGACCATCGAGGGTCCTTCCGAGGATTCGACGCATCCCCTCCTCGCCGGGGATTATGAGATCGTCGCCGCCTTCGTCAATCCCAATTACCAGGATCCCACGGAGGTATCCTTCGGAACTGTCACCGTTACGGGGGGAGAGACCGCCACGCTGGAACTGGGTGTCATGACCTTCAACATCGCTGACGCACTGAAGGAGATCCCTGTCGATGCCGTCAATATCTACCGGAAGGAGGCAACCGATCCCCTCCTGACCCTCCTCCACCACGGGAATGGTTATTACCTCTTCAAGCCGAAACCGCTCCCCAAAGGCGTGTATTCGCTCTCTTTCACCTATTCGAGGAGCCCCGGTCCGACGTTTATCGCATACGACATCGCGATAGAAGCCGGGCAGGAATCGGCTGTCACGATCGATTCCGGGATCGGACTGCAGAAACCGACGGGGAAGGACGTCAATGTACAGGGCTGGAATCTCGTTCCGACCGGGAAAGAGACACCCGCTCTGCAGGTGCGGAGGAGATGGGACAACGACTACCCACTCTGGAAGGTTTTTGCGGTACCCCCCGGGACATACGATCTCTCCGTCCTCCTCAAGGGCATGGAAGAACCCCTGCCTGTGGGCGAAGGGCTATCAATCTCCAAAGGAGACCTGCTGATGTTCGACTCGGGGCTGTAAGGTCCGGTGCAATGTAAACCATGTATCAAGGAGAACAGGATGTTCAGAAAATCAAGGATCGCCTTTTTCGTGTGCTTCGCGGTCATACCCGCGTTTTTAGCAACCTCGTGCTATATCAGACCTCCCAAGCCGGGACCGGGGTATGTCTGGGTAAAACCGCATAAAACCCCTGCGGGGGTCCACGTGAAGGGTCACTGGAAAAACTTGCCATCCCCCCGGCCGGGGGCCGTCTGGGTTCCGGGCCATTACGGACCCAAAGGACATTGGATTGACGGTCACTGGCGCTAAATAACGGCTGATCGGCCGAACGGTATCTCCTCAGACGACTGACGAAGAATTACGGAAAGTAAGAACTCTTTCGGACACTGTCCCCCGGGACGAGACGCCATCTCCTGTTCCGCCCTTGGGAGACGTCAATATCCGTAGTCTGCGCACTCTCAAGCACATATTAATTATGAGAGGTTTCTTGGATCATCCCGGCCGCTTATAAGACCTCTCATCTGCCGGAACGACAAAAAAATGTCACACCTAAAGATTGAGCCAAACAAACCGATACGTTTCTTGTAAAACTCCACTTGCGATCCAAGGCCCTTTGTTCTTTGCATTTCGGGATCAGATATAAAATTTTAACCGGGGGGTCTTCCGGTTTTGGGGAAAAGAAAAACGGGGGAAATTATCTGATATCGGGAGGGGGAACCGATGCCGGAGATCACGATACAAAACATCAAGATTTTTTTGGACGGTAGTTCTGTAACTTTTCTGCGCGAAGATAAGCCGGATGTTCCTGTTACCCTGCCAACCAGCGCAATAGATGAACTTATCGACTTCCTGAGTTCGCTGAATCAGAATGCAATAGCACGACGAAGAGCATTTCGAGTCGCTGTTCCCTCTTCGGCCGGTCTTATGGTCAGGTTTGCGCTGAAGGGAAAGAGCTGGTCGGCAACTCCTGTGGACCTCAGTCTGGCAGGGATCTTGATCGAATTCTCCCGATCAGAGGGGGTAGACATACCGGTTGATACCACACTCAGCATAGAACTTCGATTAAACGATAAGATCGCGACACTTACGGGTCTTGTCCGCCGGAGAGATGACAACCAGTACGGCATTCTGTTTCTGGAATCGTTGAGAGAGGGGGAACTGAACCCTCCAGAAACCCTTGTTAACATATATAAGGAAATCGAGAGACAGTGGCTGCGGGCCAGATTGGAAACCGAATAAGAGGGGCGCATTTGACCTCTCCCATGTTTCACGCCGCGTGTCAGAATAACAGAAAAAAACAATATGATACTGCTTGGGTCGGGCCAACGGAGATTGGCCCGACCCAAACGATTTATTACAGCATCTCTATGATAAACGCGTGGCCCGGTCCGCCGCTTGCGCACAGAGAAGCGCAGCCGAATTTCTTGCCACGGCGTTTCAGTTCGCCCATCATGGTCACGATCAGGCGGGCACCGGTCGCGCCGACGGGGTGCCCCATGCTGATACCGGAACCGACGGCATTAATCTTCTCCACATCGAGCTTGAACTCGCGGTTGCAGCCGATCACCTGTGCGGCAAAGGCCTCATTCAACTCGAAATAATCGACATCATCCAGCGTCATATTGGCAAATTTCAGTGCGTTCTGAACTGCCGGAACGACACCCAGCCCCATGACGCGGGGCTCGACGGAACCGGGAGCGGAGGCGACTACCCTGGCAATGGGGGTAAGCCCTAATTCTTTCGCCTTTTCGGCGGCCATCAGAATCAGGCAGGAACCGGCGTCATTCAGACCGGAGGCGTTGCCAGCCGTGACCGTACCGTCTTTTTTGAAGACGGGCCTGAGCTTGCTCAGCGCCTCCATGTTCGTGTCGGCCCGGGGATGTTCGTCCCTATCGAAGATAGCAGTGCCCTTCCGGGTCTTGATCTCGACCGGAATTATTTCATCCTTGAACCACCCCTTCTCGATCGCGGCGCAGGCGCGCTGATGGCTCATGAGCGCCCATTCGTCCTGTTCCTGGCGGGAAATATTGTATTTATCGGCGATGTTGTCCGCCGTGATCCCCATGTGATACCCGAGGAGCTCATCCACCAGACCACCGATCATGAGACTATCCTTGATCTGCTCGCCGTCATTGAGACGATATCCCTTGCGGGCGCCGAAGAGCAGATAGGGAGCGCTGCTCATGCTCTCCACACCGACGACCGCTCCGATATCGACTTTGCCCAGCATGATCTCCTGCGCAAGCAATTCGGCGCCGCGCATCGAGGAGGCACACTGCTGGTGTACGGTAAAGGCAAAGGATTCCACGGGCAGCTCAATGCCCATGGCGATATGGCGCGCGGTGTTTCCCGGAGCTCCGGCCTGGTTGACATGGCCGCAGACTAATTCCTGAATCAGGTTCTTGTCGAGACCTATTTTTTCAAGTGTGCCCCTGAGAGCAATTATTCCTAACTGGACCGCATTGAGACTGGAAAGCGACCCCAAAAAATCTCCGATTGCCGTTCTGGCACCACCTACAATCACTACATCTCTCATAGTTTTTTCTCTCCCGTTTTTCTTTGTTTTACTGCTCACACATGCAATTGCCCCATTTCTTTCGAAATTCAGGCGTTTCTATCAAGAATCATCTTTGTATGCAAGTAATTATTTTTGATGAACAAACAGAGAACGTATGGACAATGGGTTTCCTCGGATCACACAATGATGATTCGCGCTGATCCTCTGAGGTGTCGTATAAAAGGACTCACCTCACACAACCCTCTGGCTCCCATTCAGGATACGCCTCTGCGACAGGATGGAAATGGCCCCACGCCAAAAGGCGTGAGGCCATGTGTGGTTCCGTACTCAGGGAGGGTTTACTCCAGAGGTGCTCCGGTGAAGTTCGCCGAATCGACCTTCAGGGCCGCCCCTTCGTTATTCATGATGCACTCAACCCGACCGAAGAATTTCGGGAATTCCGCGCCGATGTAGAACTGCGACGAGAGCATCCTGCCGCTGTAGTATGCTGCCTCGGCATCCTCCGCGATCTTTTTCTGCCGTTCTTCGCCTTTGGCGTCGCCCAGGAGCGCCTTCGCCTTGGGGGTTGTGATCGTCAGACTCCACAGATGCAGCCAGGCCATAATCAGCGGGAACATGGCCTGCTGGAACGGCGTGGCGTTGAGGACCAGGGCCAGGATCTTGCCTTCACCCAGCTGTCCCTTCATCATCTCAATGATCTCGTCGAGCTTCTCCAGCCCGCGGACGACGGGGGCGACGTACTTCTCGTCCACCACGCCCTTGGCCTTGTCGATCGTACCGTTCATCCACTTCCTGAGCTGTCCGTAGTTGTACATCTCGGGATTCATGAGAATCTTGCGCATCTGGAGGTCGAGGGACTGAATGGCGTTGGTCCCTTCATAGACGGAGAGGACCTTGACGTCGCGGGCGTACTGTTCGACAGGGTATTCACTACAGTACCCGTAGCCGCCGTACACCTGGATGGCCTCGGCCGTGACCAGCCAGGCCTCGTCGGAGATGCCCGCCTTCACGATGGGAGTCAGGATCTCGACGATCCCCGTTGCCGCCTTCACCTCCTCGGGGTCCTTCGAGGCGTGCATGACGTCCTCGTGATAGGCGAGGAAGAGGCAGAGCATCCGCATGCCCTCGACGGTGCTCTTCATGTACAGGAGCATCCGTTTCACGTCGGGGTGCTCGATGATGTTGACAGGCGGGGCGGCCTTGTTCATGGATTGGGTGATATGAACACTCTGAACCCTGTTGCGGGCATAGGTGACGGCGTGCATGTAGCCAGCGCTGGAACAAGCCTCGGCCTGAACGCCCGTATGGATGCGGGCCGAATTCATGAGCTGGAACATGATCGGCATCCCCTGGCGCTCTTCGCCCAGGAGGTAGCCGACGCACTTGCCGTTGTCACCGAAGGCCAGCGACGAGGTGGCGTTCCCCTTGATCCCCATCTTGTGCTCGATGCCGGCGCAGTACATGTCGTTGCGCTCGCCCAGGGAGCCGTCCGGATTGACCAGGTATTTCGGAACGATAAAGATGGAAAT
>JAFGSH010000160.1 GCA_016934695.1 Deltaproteobacteria bacterium | reverse complement strand
GCCCGGCGCCCGCAGAGAGATGCTGGCCACGTATGTGAAACGGTTGGCCGAACTGGAGGGGATCGCAACCTCTTTCAGCGGTGTCGACAAGTGTTACGCGATCCAGGCCGGAAGAGAGATACGCATCCTGGTGGAGAACGAAAAAGTGTCGGACAGCGATGCCGTCATGCTCTGTAAGGATATCGTTAAGAAGGTGGAAGCGGAGCTGACCTATCCGGGACAGATCAAGGTCACGGTGATTCGGGAGATGCGTGTCTCCGACTTTGCCAAGTAGAACAGGAAGGCCTTGAGCGTGAAGATACTCTTCATCGGAGACATCGTGGGAAAACCGGGGCGAAAGGCGGTGCGCTCTCTTCTCCCCGGGATCGTGGGGCGCTATGGGGTGGATGTCGTCATCGCAAACTGCGAGAATGCGGCGGGCGGATTCGGTGTCACCCGGAAGGTTGTCGACGAACTCTACGGGAGCGAGATTCATGTCCTGACGTCCGGAAATCACATATGGGACAAGAAGGACATAGATGATCTCATCGACGACTATGAGACCCTCCTGCGCCCGGCCAATTATCCCGTGGGGACGCCGGGGAAGGGGAGCGTCGTCGTGCGGACCGGTCTGGGGATATCGGTGGGGGTGTTGAACCTCGAAGGGCGGGTCTTCATGAGATCCCTTGACTGTCCCTTCCGGGTTGCCGAGAAGGAACTCGAAGCGCTGTCCGGACAGACGGATATCATTCTCGTCGATATACACGCCGAGGCGACCTCGGAGAAGGAGGCCCTGGGGTGGTTCCTGGATGGACGGGTCAGCGCCGTCGTGGGGACGCACACCCACGTACAAACCGCGGACGAACGGATACTCCCCCGCGGGACCGCGTACATAACGGATGTCGGCATGACGGGTTCCTTCGACTCCGTCCTGGGGATCAAAAAGGAGGTAGCCCTTGAACGGTTCCTGACCCTCCTCCCCAACCGGTACGATGTCGCAAAAGGAGATGCACGCCTCCAGGGAGTCCTGATAGATATAGATAATCAAACGGGCAGGAGCCTCTCGATTGAAAGGCTGACCATTGCCTTGGAAAGTTAACGGATATGAGTGGAAAAAGCGTTTATGATGTCTTGTACGAGCGGGGGTTTATTGAACAGGTAACGGATGAAGAGCCGATACAACGGCTCCTGGAAGAAGAAAAGGTCACCTGTTATATCGGGTTCGACCCCACGGCGGCGAGCCTCCACATCGGAAGTCTCGTGCCGATCATGTCGCTCATGCATATGCAACGCTCCGGGCACCGGGTGATTGCCCTTGTCGGTGGCGGCACCGCTCTGATCGGCGACCCCAGCGGAAAGACCGAGATGCGACGCATCATGACGCGGGATGAGATAGACGCCAACGCGGAGGCCATCAAAAAACAGCTCTCCCAGTACATCGATTTCGGGGAGGGGAAGGCGCTTCTCCTGAACAATGCTGACTGGCTGGTGAAGCTCAACTATGTCGAGTTTCTGCGGGACATCGGGCGGTGCTTCAGCGTCAACCGGATGCTCGCCGCCGAGAGCTATAAAATGCGTCTGGAAAAGGGACTCAACTTTATCGAATTCAACTATATGCTCCTCCAGTCCTATGATTTTTATTATCTGAGCAAGCACTACAACTGCATCCTCCAGATGGGGGGGAATGATCAGTGGGGGAATATCGTGGCGGGGGCCGATCTCACGAGACGGCTCGACGAGAAGAAGATCTACGGGATGACCTTTCCCCTCCTCGTCACCTCTCAGGGGCACAAGATGGGGAAGACGGAAAAGGGAACGGTCTGGCTGGACGCCGGGCTCACCTCCCCCTATGACTACTTTCAGTACTGGATCAACGCGGAAGACGCCGATGTGGGAAAGTTTCTCGCCCTCTTTACCTTTCTCCCCATGGAGGAGGTCAGAGAGGTCAGGAAACTGGTGGATGCCGAACTGAATATGGCGAAGGCCGTCCTGGCCTTTGAGGCGACGCGGATCACCCACGGGCAGGATGCGGCGGTTGCGGCCTGGGGGGCGGCGGTGAACAACTTCGGCCTCAAACCGGTGAGGCCCGATCTCTTCCCGTCAAGTACCATCCCGCGGACCAACGCCGCTGATGCAGCGGCAATTCCCACCATGGAAAAGACCAGAGATGAGCTGGGAGCCGGGATTCCGGCCTTCGAACTTTTTCATGATGCGGGTTTGTGCAAGTCACGGGGCGAGGCGCGGCGGCTCATTCAGCAGGGCGGTGCCTACGTGAATGGCCGGCAGGTAAACGTCTTTGATGAGACAATCGGAAACGATGATATCGAAGACGGCGCGATCCGCCTGAGGAAGGGGAAAAAGCAGCACGTTCTCATCCGGGTGGTATAGCGGCTGGACTCTCCGTGCAACTGAGCCCGGCGAATCATCTCCTTGAGGGTTGTTTTTTGCCCTCTTGATCGATCCCGATCCCCTCCGCCAGTGACCTGTTAATAAGTGCCTTGTTGTACGCGGAGAAGATGTCTCTCCGGGAGAGGATCCCCACGATCTTCCGGGGATTGCTCTCGTCGACGACCGGGAGCTGTTCTATATTTTTCAATCCAATCTTTTTGAGTGCTTCGTCGAGGTTTTCCCTTTCCGTTACGGTAATGACATCGGAGACGGCGATATCCTTCACCACCACAAGGTCTCCCAGTCCCTCTTCAAAGACTACCTCCTTGAAATCCTGGAAGGTGACGATCCCGCTGAGCATGCCGCTCTCGTCAACCACGGGGAAACTGGCATACTTGCTCGTGAAGGTGTGTTCCAGCAGCCTGTTGAGGTGCATCTTCTCCGGTACCGTTACGACATCCCGTGTCATGGCATCCCGGACAATGAGCGACTTCATGATGTTGATCTCTCTCCCCGCCTTGATATCGATTCCCCTGCGGACGAGTTTCAGGGTGAAGATCGATTCTTCCTTGAGCTGGGAGGCGATCAGGTACGCGGTGATACAGGAGAGCATCAGGGG
>JAFGSH010000159.1 GCA_016934695.1 Deltaproteobacteria bacterium | reverse complement strand
TGCCATGGCTTTCGCGGCATGGACGGGGAAGAGGTTGCCCACGGAGGAGGAGTGGGAAGCAGCGTCCCGAACGTCGTCCGGCCATCCCTTCCCCTGGGGGGATGAGTGGCGGGATAATAGCTGTAATATCGAGGAGAGCCTGATCGGTGATACGACGGCCGTAAACAAGTACGTTGAATTTGAGAACGAATACGGGATCGCGGACACACTGGGAAATGTCCTCGAATGGACGGTGACCCGTTCGAAGGAGCCCGATCAGGGGAGGGGCTTGTACATCACCAAGGGCGGAAGTTTTATATCCGGAAATGGGATACGCCTGTTCGACCGTACCGTGCTTCAATCGCAGTACCACTCAAACATCCTGGGATTCAGGTGCGTTGCCTATTGACCGATGGGCGATTACCCCATGTCATTTCGCTTCCCGATCGATCCCCTGCCGTTAGGGGCATCCGAGGGGCGCGACATGTTCCGCCATATTCGAGCCCCTGCACTCCCCCGTGTGACCCCTCCAGGCGGAAAGAGGAGAGGTATCCCAGTTATTCATTGACAAAGGATACCGCTCATTGTACTTCTGTAGCCGACAGAAGGGGCGGTGCACGGTATCATGCATGAACGGTTCATCAGGATTGCGGCAACGGGCCTGGGGAGCGGCCTTTCACCCCTCGCCCCCGGTACGGCGGGAACGGTGGTGGGAGTGCTGGTCTATACGGTCTTCAGCCGTTTTCAGTGGCCGGTCTACCTCCTGTCGGTTGCCGCCTTCTCTCTTTTCGCCGTGTACGTCTCTCAGGAGGCGGAGCGGACATACCGGGAGAAAGACCCGTCCCGGATCGTCATCGACGAGATCGCGGGATTTCAGGTCACCATGTTTCTGATTGCGCCGACCCTCAGGCATATCGTTATTGGATTTATCCTTTTTCGTGTATACGACATCATCAAACCCTTCCCCATACGCCTGTGCGAGCGGAGGATCCCCGGGGGGTATGGTGTAGTGGCCGACGACATCGTCGCCGGCGTGTACGCGAATATCACACTGCTTCTCCTTATCAGATTTGCATTATAGGGACGGAATGAACATCGGGATACTGGTTGTAGGGAATGAACTGACGAGCGGTATGACGCAGGACACGAATTCCTCCTTTGCGGCACGTGAGATGAACGCCCAGGGGTGGCGTGTTTCCGCCGTCGTGGACGTCGGCGACGATGCCGGGGCCATTAAAGGGGGGCTGGATTATCTGATGGGGATCTCCGACGCGCTGGTCGTCGCGGGGGGGCTTGGCCCGACCGCTGATGATATAACGACCGCGTCCATTGCCGAGGCATTCGGCCTCACGCTGTACACCGATGAGGCCGTTCTCCGGCGGCTGAAGGAGCGGTTCGCCGGGTTTCGTATCCCCTGGACTGAAAACAACGCGAAACAGGCCCTCTTCCCGGAGGGCGCCGTTGTGATAGACAATCAGGCGGGGACCGCCTGCGGGTTCATGGTGGAGCGGAAAGGAAGGCCCGTTGCCGTCATCCCGGGAGTTCCGGTGGAGGCGCAGCGGATGCTTTCTGAAGGGGTGATCCCCCTCTTCAGGGAGCGGTTCGGGTCCCGTGAATATGTTGTGAGACGGACGATCAAGGTTTTCAGGCTTACCGAATCTCGTGTCGATCAAGAGCTTGCACAAGTCGACCTCAACATCCCCGGCGTCGGTATCGGATTCTATCCCCACTTTCCGCAGATCCGTGTGGTGATCACCTCCAGGAGCGCGGACGCGGCCGTGGTGGAAGAGAACCTGAAGTGCGCCGAGGAGAGGATCAACGGCCGGCTCGGGGATTATGTCTTCGGGTATGACGGGGACACCATGGAGGGAATCACGGCTGCGCTCCTTACCGGCAGGGGATTGACCCTGGCGGTGGCCGAGTCGTGCACCGGGGGTCTGATCACCGACCGCCTGACCGATGTGCCGGGGAGTTCGCTCTTCCTGGAACGGGGTGTGGTCGTCTACAGCAATGCCTCAAAGATCGATCTCCTCGGGGTTCCCGCTTCCGTCATAGAGAGACACGGCGCGGTGAGCGAAGAGACAGCCGTCCTGATGGCTGAAGGGGTGCGGCGCCTTGGGAAGACGGATATAGGACTCGCCACGACGGGGATCGCGGGCCCGACGGGAGGGACGGAAGAGAAACCCGTGGGGACGGTCTTTGTCGCCCTCTCATCCGGCGAGGGGACCGTCTGCCGCCGGTACCAGTTCAGGTGGGGCCGACGGAGAAACAAAGAGATGTCGGCGCAGATCGCCCTGGACATGCTGAGGAGGAGCCTGACCGGCAGTGATATATTGACATAACGACGCCGGTGCATTACAAAGAACGGATGTTCTGGTGGCGAAGAGGGGCGTCATGGGAGATACGAACCCCATACGGGCATTTCTGGCGATAGAGCTCCCTCGGGATATCAGGGACCTCCTGGAAGACATCAAGGAGCGGTTGCGCCCCGCGGTACGGGGAATACGGTGGACCAGGGCCGAAGGGACGCACCTCACGCTGAAGTTTTTCGGCGATATCCTCCCGGGGGATGTGGACCGTATTTCAGGGGCTGTCGGAAAGCACACCGGGGATGTTGCCCTGCTGGACCTGTCTTTGGGCACGCCGGGGGGATTCCCCGGTCTGAAGAGGCCGAGGGTCCTGTGGATCGGCGTGGGGGGAGAGACCGAGAAGCTGGCGGCTCTTCAGGCGTCGATTGAGGGAGACCTGGAGAGGCTCGGTTTCCCGGGTGAAAAGAGGTCGTTCACGGGGCACCTTACCCTGGGGAGGGCCCGGTCGCGCGGCGGGGGCATCTCCGGCACCGGGAATCTGGCTGAAACGGTGGGGGATCTGAGCGCGCACCGGTTCGAGGCGAGGGAATTGGTCCTTTTCAAGAGCGACATACACCCCACCGGTCCGGTATACACGGCACTCGCCCGGTTTCCCTTCGGAGGACCGCGCCGGGCTGGTGGTGAGGGTTGATTGTATGTCTTGCATTGCTAACAATATCTTTGACGGACGGTAGCGTATACCGACGAGGGGAGGTCGTTATGAGGTCTGATACGGATAGGGAAAAGGCTGTGGATCTGGCCATCACCCAGATCGAGAAGCAGTTTGGGAAGGGTTCCATCATGAGGCTGGGGGGAGAAGAGGTCATATCCGATATCCCCGCCATACCGACCGGTTCCATCAGCCTTGATATCGCCCTCGGCGTCGGCGGCGTTCCCCGGGGGAGGGTCATCGAGATCTTCGGCCCCGAATCGGGGGGGAAGACCACGCTCGCGCTCCACATCGTTGCGGAGGCCCAGAAGAGGGGCGGTCTTGCGGCCTTCGTGGATGCGGAACATGCCCTGGACGTGGGCTATGCCCGCAAGATCGGTGTCAATGCGGATGACCTCCTCATATCTCAGCCGGATACGGGAGAGCAGGCGCTGGAGATCGCCGAGGTGCTGGTGCGGAGCGGCGCCGTTGATGTCCTCGTTATCGATTCCGTGGCTGCCCTGGTACCCCGTTCGGAACTGGAGGGGGACATGGGGGACGCACAGATGGGCCTCCAGGCGCGGCTGATGTCGCAGGCCCTCAGAAAACTGACCGGGACCATCGGAAAGACCAAGACGACGGTCATCTTTATCAATCAGATGCGGATGAAGATCGGTGTCTTCTTCGGCAATCCCGAGACGACGACCGGGGGGAACGCTCTCAAGTTCTACTCGAGCATGCGCCTGGACATCCGCCGGGTCTCCGCCATCAAACAGGGGCAGGACGTCATCGGGAACAGGACCCGGGTCAAGGTGGTAAAGAATAAGCTGGCCCCCCCCTTCCGCGAGGCGGAATTCGATATCATCTTCGGGGAAGGGATCTCGAAGGAGGGAGATCTCCTCGACCTGGCGGCCGACAATGGGATCGTTGAAAAAACGGGTGCCTGGTATTCGTACGGTGGGGAACGGATCGGGCAGGGACGGGAAAACACAAGGACCTTCCTGAAGGATAATCCCGATATCACGGCCCGGATCCTCCAGGAGGTCTCGGACAAGTTCGGTCTGAAGAGAGACAAGGCCGAGGAACCGGGGTTCGAGTAGTGGACGATCCTCTGTATGAAAAGGCGCGCCAGAAAGGGCTTCGGTACCTTGCATACAGGGGGAGAAGTGTGGAGGAGGTCCGCTCCAAGCTCGCACAGCAGGGGTTCGACGGGGCCGTCATCAAAAAGGTTATTGACAGATTTCG
>JAFGSH010000158.1 GCA_016934695.1 Deltaproteobacteria bacterium | reverse complement strand
GGAGTTCTTGACGCCGACGCCGATCACGATCTTGTCGTTCTCCCGCAGTTTGCTCACGAGGGGGGAGAAATCGGAATCGCCGCTGATGATGACGAAGGTGTCCATGTGTTCCTTCGTGTAGCAGAGATCGAGGGCGTCCACCACCATGCGGATATCGGCGGAGTTCTTCCCCGCCTGGCGCACGTGGGGAATCTCGATCAGCTCGAAGGACGCCTCATGCATCGCCGCCTTGAATTCCTTGTAGCGCGCCCAGTCGCAGTAGGCCTTCTTGACGACGATATTCCCCTTGAGCAGGAGCCGCTCGAGCACCTTGTCAATATCGAATTGCGCGTAGTTTGCGTCGCGGACGCCCAAGGCGATATTCTCGAAATCGCAGAAAAGCGCCATGTTCCTGGTCTCAGCTCGCAATGTCATTGAATGAATCCTCCGTCAGATGGTTGTAGTTCGCGGGTTTTCTGAAAGGCATCGCGTTACCGGGCCTCCCTCAGAAGCTGATGCCGCTGTGTGTACATCTATTCACCGGCGGGCGCTACCGGCTGTCCGTCACATTTGTGTGGGTGAAGTCACGAAGCCTCTGCTCGGCCTCCCTGAGCTTTTCCAAAAACGCGCTCTTTTTGAACTCGGACCGCCAGCGCCTGAGGATGATCCAGCCGCCGAAGCGCATGAGATCGTTCCGCCAGGCCCGATACCACTTGCCCCAGCCGAATTTGATATTCCACAGCGAGAACACCATGGCCGGGAAGATCAGCACGTTCCCCGCGATTGCGAACATATACCGGAACCGGTAAAACCGGCCCATGATCTTTCCGATCGCGGTCTGCATCTCCTCCGCCGTGAGCGGTTCGTCCGGTTCGAAGAGCAGGAAATTCCCGTCGTAGTATTCCCATCCGATGCAGTCTCTCGGGAAGATCCGGTTATCCGCCCGGAGCCGTTCGGTCAGCTCCGTACCGGGGAGGGGAACGGGCAGCAGGACCTGGATGGTGTCGATCCGGGTCTTCCTGATGAAGGACCGGAACTGTCGTATCTGTTGTCTGGCGGGCATCGTTACCCCCACGCCCTTCGGCAGGGGATACCCGAAAATGAACATGCCGTGCACGAGGAACCCGGCCTTGTGATACAGCGCGGTCATGGCACGCATCTCCTCCGGATTGATCTTCTTGTTCATGGCCGCCAGTTCCTCCCCGATGGGCGACTCGAACCCGATACAGACCATGGTGATCCCCGCGTTTCGCATGGCCTGGAGCAGCTCCGCGTCCTTGGCCCGGTCCAGCCTGATCTGCACGGTGATATCCAGCCGCGTGCCGACGGCCTTCTGATAGTGGGCCAGCATCTCGCACAGCCGCAGGGATTCGGCACGCCGGTAGCCGAACAGATCGTCGACAATAAAGAAATGCCGCGCGCCGTGCTTCTCCAGGAGAGAACTGATCTGCTCGACAACGCGCTCGACCGAAGAGGGGCGGGCCTTTCCCTTCACCGTGCAGAACTCGCAGTTCATCCCGCAGCCGCGGACCCAGCTGATCGGATAGAGCTTGATCTTCGCGTAGCGAAGGAGGTTGAAATCGGGGAGGGGCAGACTGTCGAAATCCGTGATGTCCCCCCGTGGCGTGGTCTCCACGACCCGTCCGTCCTCCCGATAGGCAATGCCGGCAACCCGATCGGGGGAACCACCCTCCCGCAGCACCTGCAGCAGTTCCCGGATGGTGTCCTCTCCTTCGCCGATCACCACGAAATCGACTCCATTGTCGAGCGCTTCACGGATATTCTCGCCGATGAAATGCTGGCCGCCGGCAATCGTGGTAACGCCCTGCCCCTTGTAAAATCGGGCCAGCTCGTAGAGCCGCGGGACCGTACTGCTCAGCCCTCCGTACAGGCCCACCACATCTGCGTGCCTGATGGTATGGAGGGTGTTGTGATCGGGATGGCCTTCCTCATCCCGCGGGCCGAATTTGCGGTAGTTGTTCTCATCAATGATCTCGACATCCCAGCCGTCCATCTTGCTGACAACCGTGGCCACACAGACAGGCCCCAGGGCCGTCGTCTGTTTCGCGATCCTGGAGTAGATGTTGAAGGCCGGGTAGGCCGGGATGACCATCCTGAACCGTAATCCGTGCTCATGCCCTTTCACGATATGCACCTCCCCTGTTCTTTTGTCGCCACTGAATTGTATCATCTATTCTTCATATCATTCCAGGCTCGGACCGAATCCTCTCCCGCTGCCGGGGCGGTAATCTCCAGGCATCATGCCGCGGTGCCCCATACCTCCTGTACGTCCCCACCAGCCGATTTCCGATGTGTCCCTCGGCAACGTGCGTGAGAAGCTCAAAAGATCGAGGATATCTTTTTCACTCCAATCGTTGATAATGGCGGCAGGCATCCGTGTGCCGGGTTGACCGTTCCGGACCTTATGGATGAATTCCCATGGGTTTTCATAGGCTATGGTGCCGACAAACTCAGGATTCTCATCGTCTCCGAAATTTATCCCTGTCCCTGCCGAACCATGGCACATGTGAGTACAGTTCCTCCTGAAAAGATAACCTCCCGTCCGCGGATTACCTCCTATGGGTCCCCCCTTATCATCCACCAGTCTGCGTGTGTCAATAAGCCCCTTCTTCATAAAAAGCGCGAGATCAGCGATTTCTTCATTTCCGATCTGTTTCTCAAAATTATGCTCCTTACGAGTATGACCCCGGTTTACGCCCTCAAGTTCCTCGATGGACATCTTTTCAGATGCCTCGTATACCCCCTTGAAACCGGTGTAATGGGATCCCTTACCATAGGCCCCCTCTTTCCCGCGATAGTCCCACCCATGACACTCCTTGCACCGATACGTATCATACCCGCTCCGCTTGTTGGCCGTCTGTTCCTTCCACAGCGGATGATTCTCCAGGGGCTTTGCCGTATCGACCGTGGTTTTCCACCAATCGTCATACAGTTGCCCTCCACGGGCTATGCGGATCAATTCATCGAGCCTGCGGCTTTCTTCATCCGAATACAATTGCGGGTACGGTTGCTGACCCGATCTTCCCATCATGCCTCCCCTCATCTGAGACCATGC
>JAFGSH010000157.1 GCA_016934695.1 Deltaproteobacteria bacterium | reverse complement strand
GCAGCCAAAAGCAACCGCCTGCAGTTCGGCGCCAAGTTGATGACATGGGTCGCCTCGGAGCCGAAGGCCGCGCGTGCCATGCCCTTCATACTGGCAAAAACTTTGGGCCGAGCGTGGGACAGCGCCGCTCTGGCCGCCCTGTGGGGGATTTTGATGACCGCGCCGAAGATTTTTCGGGAGTGTGCAGCCCGAGTGGGATTCGAGCCGGGACCGGACCAGGGAGATCGCATCTTCCAAGCCCTGCTGGACAATCCCCAGGGCATCTGGATCGGTAAAATGGACGAGAACGATCCCATGGCCAGCGTCAAGACCCCCTCGGGGAAGATCGAGGTGTTCATCCCCGAACTGGAGGAGGAGGTCAAGGCTCTCGACGCGGCGGGGGAGGCCGAGGCGTTGAAGCCCCCTGACGCCTTCCCCCTGATCCTCAACGCCGGGAGACACACATCTTACAACGCCAATACGCTCATGAGAAACCCGGAGTGGAACAGGGGAAAGCGGGCCTGCACCGTGGCGGTGAATCCCGCTGATGCGAAGGCCCTCGGCCTGAGCGACGGCCGGCAGGTCCGCGTCACGACCGAGGCGGGGAGCGACGTGGGCGAGCTGGAGGTGACCGACCAGGTCCGCCCGGGGATGGTGCTGATCCCCCACGGATTCGGCCTGATCTACAACGGCGAGGTGTACGGGATCAACGTCAACCGCCTTACGAAGAACACCCATCGTGATCCCCTCGGGACCCCGCTCCACCGGTACGTCCCCTGCCGGATCGAGGCGGCTGGATAACGATCGTATCGTGAAAGGGCGTACGGGAAATGCCCACCGTCGGCTCGTATACATTGGAACAGTATGTTAACATCGTTAGGGATTTTCATGGCACCCTGGCCCCCGGGATGCTTGCCGGGGGATTCATGATCGACCTTGCCCGGAGGAATCTCCCCGAAGGCGCATTCTTCGACGCCATCAGCGAGACCACCAGCTGCCTTCCGGATACGATCCAACTCCTGACGCCCTGTACCATCGGGAACGGATGGCTCCGCGTGATTGATACGGGGAGGTTCGCCCTCACCCTCTTTGAAAAATACGGGGGTTCGGGGGTGCGCGTCTCCGTCGATCCGGAAACGCTGGAGGAGTGGCCCGCGATCAGGGCCTGGCTTCTGAAGCTGGTCCCGAAGAGAGAGCAAGATACATCGCGCCTCTTTGAAGAGCTGGAAGCGGCAGGCGCGGAGATCTACCGGGTCGAGCGTGTCCGGGTGAAACCGGAGTATCTCAAGAAACAGAAAAAGGAACACATCCGGCTGTGCGCACGGTGCGGCGAACCATTCAGATCTGATACGGAGACCATTTGTCCTTTCTGCACGGGGGAGCGGACATATTACTGAGAGGAGTGAGTGTCCCGATAGGATGCGGCGAAAAAGCCGGCCCTGATCGTTCATGTACTGAGGGAGACACATGTTGTACGAACGCCTTCGCACCATACTGACAGAGATTGCCGCTGAGCATGACCTGCTGGACGAATCAATCGTGATAGAGTCATCGGTCCTGACACCGGACGAAGCGATCGGCAATCCCGGCAGGCAGGATTTTCCGTTGCAGAAAGGGCAAGAGGCCCTGATACAGGCCGCTTTTATGGACAGCAAGGGCCAGGCATACACTGATGCCCCGTCACGTTTTCGTGGAAACCTCCAGGACATCATAGCTTTGGATCTCTCAACCCACAGGGAGACGGCCCTGTTTATCGCAACCCTGAACGCTGTTGCGAGGTACGTGCACCCCGACCTCAGGACCATTCACTGCAGAGATAACGGGCCGGAGCGATGCGCGAAACGGATTGCGGAATATGTTCAGGCGCTCGGACCACAATCCCTGGGAATGATTGGGCTGCAACCCGCTATCCTCGAGGCGTTGGTGGCCGCGATGGGAAAGGACCACGTGCGCTGTATCGATCGGGATGAAGAAAACCGGGGCCGGGTCAAGAACGGTGTCACTATCGAGTGGGGGGATGCCGACGGGTTGAAGCGGCTGTTTGAGGAGAGCGACCTGATCTTCGCCACCGGCTCCAGCGCCGCAAACGGATCGCTTGCCGACATCCTTGCGCTGGCGGATATCACCGGAAAACCCGTCTACTTTTACGGGACCACCATAGCGGCCACGGCACGGCTCTTGGGTCTGGACCATCTTTGTTACGAATCGCAGTAAGGAGTTGATGCATGGACATACGGCACGTTCTTTCAGCCATCCTGACACCGGTGCTCCTGCTTGCTCTGTCGCCGCTATCCGTATATGGGGGTGACCCTCCTCCACCCGCCATCCCGTCGATCGGGATCGCCGTCGAGTTCACGGACCATGCCGCCTGTGCCTACGTGGCTATGGAGAAGGGCTGGTTCGTCGATGCAGGCCTCACCATCCACGCCTACGAAAGCTACGAGACGGGGATGGCCCTGGCCTCCGCCCTGGCGAGAGGGGATATCCAGGCGGCGTATATCTGTCTGGTCCCGACCATCAATACTCACAGAAACGCGAAGGTCCCGATACGGGTCGTGGCGGGCACCCACCGCTACGGGTACGGCCTTGTGGTGAATCCGGACCGGGTCAGGACAGTAAAGGATCTGGAAAACCCATCAGTACGCATCGGCTGCGTCAGAGAGGGAGGAGCTGCCGATGTGGTGATGCGGAAGTTGATCGACACCTGCCACCTTGACGAGGAAGAAGTATTGCAGAATGTCCGCCGGATGAAACCCTCCCAGCAGCTCCTCGCCATGAAGACGGGGCAGCTTGACGCGGCCTTCATGCCGGAACATTGGGCAACAATGACCGAACGCTACGGGGCAAAGATGCTGCTCACGAGCCGGGACATCTGGCCCGGGATGCAGGGGAGTGTTCTGGTCGTCAGGGAAGAACTGATCCAGGCCCACCCCGAAATCGTCAACAGGTTAGTGGCGGTCACCCAGCGGGCAACCCAGTGGCTGAATCACAACCGGGAAGAGGCGGCCGGGATACTGGCGCGGCGGTTCTCCGTCGAAACGAAAGGAACGGGGTGCGACACGGGGGAGATTGACGTACAGACCTTGATCCGTTCAATGGAGCGGATCGAGTTCCGCACGGATATCGATCCCGGCATGGTGCAGGATACCATCAACTATATCGAGCGCTTGGGATACATACGGGATGGCAGAGACGCCCGATCGCTCTTGGCGGAACGTCTTACAGGTAATGAATAACAGATTCTTTTCGGGACTGGTACCGGTGCTGGTCCTGGTGGTATTATGGGAAGCGGTCGCCCGCCTCCACCTCGCCCCCGGTACCTTGCTCTTCCCTCCTTTCACCGAGGTGGTCGGGGAATTCTTTTCCCTCGCCTCGAGCGGCGTCCTGGGAAAGAATTTTGTCCCTTCCCTCGTGCGGGTCCTGATTGGGTTTACAGCCGGCTCAATCGGCGGCTTCATCGTCGGTACCTTGATGGGGTGGAAACGGGTCGTCGAGGACGCCTTCGGCCCTATCATCAGCCTGCTCTATCCGATCCCGGCCCTGGGATGGCTCCCCCTCCTCATGCTCTGGATCGGTATCAACGAGCTGCTCCCGGTTACGGTTATATTCATTGCCTGCTTCTTCCCCGTCTGTTACAACACCATCACCGGCATCAGGGGAATCGATCCCTCCTATATACGGGCCGCCCGGACGCTGGGTGCCACGGAGTGGCACATCCTGGCACACGTTATTATCCCTCTCGCCCTCCCCAACATCTTCACGGGGCTGCGGCTTGTATCGGGGATGGCATGGCGGGTGATGATCGCCGCCGAGATGGTGGCGATCCCCACCGGGATCGGGAGCCTCCTCATGCAGGCGGAGAGCCTGGTTCGGGTCGACATTATCATTGTCTGCCTGATCACCCTGTCAATCATGTGTCTTATCTTCGAGCGCTTCTTCATATATGTGGAACATACCTTGACTGCCCGGTGGAGGAGATGACATGCCTGGCATCGAACTGCGCGGGGTAGATAATATCATCCTGCACCAGATTGATCTGAAGATCCACGACGGCGAGTTCCTCGTGGTCCTCGGCCCCAACGGGGCCGGAAAGACGACCCTGCTCAACGTCATCGCCGGTCTCGTGCCGTACACCGGGGATATCCTCTTTGACGGCATCGGGATTAACGGGCTCCCACCGCAGCGTCGGGATATCGGGTACGTCTTTCAGGACCTGGCTCTCTTTCCCCACCTAGATGTCGAGGCAAATCTCGCCTTCGGTCTGAACGCACAAAAGCGAAACGGTCGGGAGGCGCGGGCACAGATCAGCAGACTGCTGGATGAGTGGGGGCTGAGGCATATCGCCCATCGCCACGCCGGAACACTCAGCGGGGGAGAACGACAGAAGGTCGCCATCGCCCGCGCCCTAGCACCGGAGCCGCAGGCGCTGCTCCTCGACGAGCCTTTCTCCAGTCTGGATCGCGGGACATCGATCTATCTCCAGAGGGAAATAAGGGCGATACAGCGGAAATTGGGTATAACAACCGTGCATGTAACGCACAATCAACGCGAGGCGGAAGAGATGGCAGACCGGATCGCCGTCATGTACGACGGGGTGATTGAGCAGCTCGCGCTGCCGCATGATATCTTTTTCTCCCCGGCAAGCGAGCATATCGCCGAATTTATCGGTTCTCCCAATATCTTCTGCTGTGACAGAATCCGACGACTCACGCGGGGCCTGGCGGAGATGCAGTGCGGGGACCTAGCCGTTGTTGTTCCCGATGAAGGGGAGACAGTCCGGAAGGTGGCCATCCTCCCGCGGGATGTTTATCTATCGAAGACGCCGATTCCCGGTCCGGACATTAACCGATATACGGGCCGAATCGACCAGATGACGACATCCATGGGGCACACCCTGATACGGTTGAGCATCAACGGCCAGATCATCCTGGCCGAACAGCCGGCGGAAATTGCGAACAGGATAGGCCTCATCGTCGGTGACCCTGTCCACGTCGTCCTGATGCTTAAGTGGCTCAGGGTGCTGCCCGGCCCGGAGACCGCGCCTCTCCCGCTGTCGGGGGAGAGGGAGACACCCTCCCGCCGGACTCGTTACTGAAAAAAGCCGCATTAGAAGGGCGACCCATTGTCCATATGAAATCAGACAGGGGAATATCGCGTCCTGCGGGACCGAGATCTCGATGTTGACAGCGATGGCAGTCAAGAATATCGGCGCCCCACACAGCTCCACGGGTCATGTGTCGGCCTTCATCGAACAGAGCCCTTCTCGATGCCTCCGCAACCATGCAGAACACCCTTCCCGGAGAATCCATCATCGGCATCTTGGCGCTGGGAACGTTGCAGATCCCACGCCCGGGGGATCTTTCCCGGGCGTGGGATCTATTGATCACTCGCCCCGCGCCGTTACCGGAATGCTTTCATACGATTCATCAAGAGGCGGCATCTT
>JAFGSH010000156.1 GCA_016934695.1 Deltaproteobacteria bacterium | reverse complement strand
TCGGTCCTGAGATCTCCCGAGATGTCCTTCCCCTCTACGAGGACCCGCATCGCTCCGTCCGCCTCGAGGGGAATCGTGATGCCGTCGCACATCCTCCCCAGCGCCTCATCGTCCGCCAGCGACACGCCGCGCCGCATCGCCCGCCATGCGACCGCCCGGTAGAGGAGCCCCGTATCAAGGTACATATAGGATACCCTCGCGGCAAGAATCCGGCTCACCGTGCTCTTGCCGGAACCCGCGGGGCCGTCAACCGTAATGATCAATCGCTTCTCCATCGCCTACCCCCTTTCACTCAGGTCCTCCGCCTTCCCCAGCCTCCCCGCCCTGCGCCTGACGAAGCGGCAGGTACCGACAGCGATCGCAACGCCGAGCATATCGAATAGGAGATCGTATATCGACGCGTATCTGCCGGGGACAAAGGACTGGTGCCATTCGTCGCCTATCGCGTACAGCGTTCCGAAGATCATCGCGAAAACGGCAGGGGCCTCCGCGAATACACCATGCGGCGATGTAACCAAGACACGCATCAGCAGGCAGCCCAGTACGTAATACTCGAGGGTGTGAACGAATTTGTCAAGGCCGAAAACCCAGGAACAGGACTCCGGGTAGCGCGAGACCGAGGAGAGGGCGAAGATCAGGAGCATATACGAAACAAGGGGGAGGACGTAGAAAAAAAGTCGCTCCCCCCTGTTGTGTCGTAACCGCTTTCCCATAAGGCCACGTGAAGGCCGTGCCTGTCACGGCCCGTCTGTCTTCTACCCCAGGATTCCCAGGAACACGCCTCCCGCGATCGCCGCGCCGATGGCTCCGGCAACGTTCGGCCCCATGGCGTGCATGAGGAGAAAGTTCTGTTTGTTTTCCTTCTGGCCCATCACCTGGACGACCCGTGCCGACATGGGAACGGCGGACACGCCGGCAGCCCCGATCATCGGGTTGATCTTCTCCTTCAGGAACAGGTTCATGCCCTTCGCGAGGATCACACCCGCAGCCGCCGCGCTGGCAAAGGAGATTACGCCCAGGACGAGGATAAGGAGCGTCCGAGGCTGCAGGAAGTTCTGCGCCGGCATCGACGCCCCGATGGCGAGGGTCAGGAAGATCGTGATGATGTCAACGAAGGTCGTCTGGGCGGTCTTGTTGAGCCGGTCCGTGACACCGCACTCCTTGAAGAGATTCCCCACCATGAAACACCCCATCAGGGGAGCGGATGAGGGAACGATCAGGATAACGATGATGGTCGTCACCAGGGGGAAGAGGATCTTCTCCAGCTTCGACACCTTCCTGAGGGACGGCTTCATGTAGATCCCCCGCTCTTTCTTCGTGGTCAGGAGCCGTATCACGGGGGGAAGGATGATGGGTACCAGCGCCATGTACGAATAACAGGCGACAGCGGTGGCTCCGATGATGTGCGGGGCGAGGAGCGAGGTGACATAGATGGTGGTGGGCCCTTCGGCCCCCCCGATGATCCCGATGGAGGCCGCCTCCGTCATGTTGAATCCGAAGAGCAACGAAAGAAAGAATGCCAGGTACACGCCGAACTGCGCGGCGGCCCCCAGGAGCAGGGTCTTGGGATTGGCGAGCATGGGTCCGAAATCCGTCAGCGCCCCGAGACAGAGAAACATCAGGGGCGGGAGGATCTGCCACATCACCCCGAACTGGAAGATCCGGGAGAGCAGCCCCACGGGGCGCGTTGGGTACTGGGCCTGATTTGTCTGTTCCATCGTTATGATGAGCGCCAGGGCCTCTCCCTTCTCGACGTGCTGGCCCTGAGATACCTTCAGGTTCTCGATCCGGCCGAAGACGGGGGACGTCACCTCACCGGAGTCAAGCCTGTATACGATGCCGCCCTTCTCGAAGTTGTCCCCCTTCTGCATCGGCGCCTCGATTACCGTCCCGGCCTGAGGGGCCCTCAGCACCATCTCGTAATCCATCATTCCCCCAAGGGGCAGGTTGACCAGGATCATCCCGAACCCGATGGGAACCAGCAGAAGGGGCTCCATCTTCTTGGCGATCGCCAGATATATAAAAGCCAGCCCTATCACGATCATCAGGGCATTTCCCCAGTAAAACAGAGGGAACCCGGTTTCAAGTAATCCAAACAGCACGTCCGTTCCTCCTCTCAACACCCATGCGAGAACCTACTTCTTGTCACCGGTAATCCGTTCGGTAATGATCCTCGTCAGCTCAACCGACACGCCCAGCAGCACCAGTATGCCGAACACCAGGCCGAATCCGCCGCAGGCCGTCTTTATCGCCAGTTCCCAGTCGATCATGCCGTCACACGCTCCTTCCAGCCGAAATGCACGAAGGGGCCGGGAGAACGCATCACCTCCCTGCCCCTTCCCCTCGGTTATTCCAGAATCATCAACACCTGGTCGGCCTCGACGGAATCCTTCTCCTTGACCTTGATCTCCTTGACCGTCCCGTCGCAGGGGGCGAAGATGGGGTTCTCCATCTTCATGGCCTCGAGGATGATCACCTCGTCATTCTCACTGACCGCGTCACCGACCTTCACCAGAATCTCAACGATGTTTCCCGGCATGGGCGCTGTTATCTCTGTCATCTCCAGTCCTCCTCATAATTTTGATTACATATTACAGCAGGGATACCCCCTGACGACACCTCTATACACTCCATCCAGACAAACGTCTCACACAATCGCCCCTAACGACCGATTGCTCCACGCTTCTATCCTTCTTTGTACAGCCTGTCAAGCCTATTCACCACCCGGGAGCGTATGGGTCGTGGGAGCACCAGGCGGCGACGGAAACACACCCCCCTGGTCCCTGGCAGACCTGCCGGCAACCACCGCTACGCACAAGGGGATGCGGCGATCCGAAAGATCGCGGCATGATCATCGTCCCATTCCCGTCAAAACCCTCCGGTTCTCCCCTGCGGCAAGAGGGGAGGTATCAGAACTTGGTGGGCCAACCCGCCAAGAGGTGCTCACCCATCCCTCTGTCTGCCGAATCACGAATGATTTTCAGCACATTTATCAGGTAGTTCCGAGTCTCGCGCGGATCAATGATGTCCTGCACATAAAATTCCTGCGCCATCGGATATGGTGAGCAGTCCTGGACCATGGTCTCGGTCAACTTCTGCCTCTCCTCTTCTGGCAACTTGCCGAACACCACATCCGCGGCTATCGTGGGATCCATGAATCCCACCTCCGCCGTAGGCCACACCACGAAGTAGTCGGGACCGCTGCCCGGAGCGCACATGTTCGCCGCGGCCTGACCGTATGATTTC
>JAFGSH010000016.1 GCA_016934695.1 Deltaproteobacteria bacterium | reverse complement strand
GGAGCTGGCGATGGGACTCGAACCCGCGACCTGCTGATTACAAATCAGCTGCTCTACCAATTGAGCTACGCCAGCAAGTTAACTTATTTATATTACAGTGGCTTCAAGCGAAACAACGGGCCACCCGCACCTCGACCTCTTCGGGACAGATGCGTTCTCACCCCTCAAATAGAAACCGGGACATTAAATATAAAAAAAACATTTGTCAAGAGGTTTTTATCAAAAATCGCGGTCTAAGAGAAAAAATGTTCAAGGGGAAAAGCAACGGTTTCCGTTCCATCACTCACCGAAGACGGTCGCGGAAAAAATAAATATCTGGGTGTCCGGATCCTCCCATGCATCCCCCGGCAGGCCGGCCTTGTTGCAGGCCTCTCTCAGGAACGTGATCCTGTCCCAATCGTACTCGGTGGCAACCTGCGGCAGGAGCAGGCCGGAATGAAATCCCTTGACCACGTAGAGCCCGTGCCGCCCCACCTCAATTTCATCAACGTCGCGGATCCGTTTGAGCGGCGTCAGGGCCGATATCTCTATGTCCAGGTCTTTGAGCTCATCCTCCCGTACGGGACGGAACCGGGGGTCTCTGAAGGCCGCCGCCTGCGCCATCTCTTCAACGGTCTCGCAGAGTGGTTTCCTCCCCTCTATAAAACCGATGCACCCTCTCAATTGGCCCTGCTTCTTGAGCGTCACGAAGGCGCCCATCCTTTCCTTAAGGGCATCAGATGCAATCTCGGGGGCGGGGAGTTCCCTGCCGGCGAGACCGGCCTCAATACTTTTCCGTGCTATCTTGAGGAGCAGATCCTTTTCCTGTTGCGTCAGGTTCATCTCCGGCACTCCCTTTCCTGTCTGTTCTGCTTATCCCCTTCCTGTAGAAGGCAACGGCGGCATATCCAACAACTCCGCTCTTATCCCCCGTGACATCGCCTGAGTTCATATACGTGAGGATCTTGGCGGTATCGGCTCCCATCGCACGGGTCACCATCGTCGCCACGGCCACCGGCCCGGCACCGCACGCCTCGTACCTGCCTTTCTCAATACCTTCCAGGAACCCTTCTGTGTCCATCTTTTCAATATAGTCCAGCGCCGCCGAATCCATCGCAACGGCCCTGTCGTAACTGTGGTAATGCGAAAAATCGGAGCTGGCAACCACCAGTACCCGGGAGCCTCTCACCACCCGTATGATCGCATCGGCTACCGCCCTGCAGGTACCCATATCCTGCGTCCCCATCAGGATGGGGACAAAGGGAACGGGACCGAGGGTTACCTGGAGAAAGGGAACCTGGATCTCGAGGGAATTCTCCGGGAGGCAATCATCGGGAACGAATGACACGACACCACCGCTGTACGTTGCTATCTTTTCGGCCAGGGGTCGGTCAATGGAAATAATGCCCAGCGGGGTCTGATACCCTTCTCCCTCATATATGGAGGCCCCTCTGAAGTAGGCCCTGTGGCTCGGCCCTATGAGAATGACCGCGTCAAATCGACCTCTTTGTGCCATCTTGTATGCATGAGCGGCAACCTGTCCCGAATACATGTAGCCGGCGTGGGGAGCAATGATCCCCACTACTTCCCCGTCAAGAGCATCCGCCCGCGCATCGGCGAGGTATCCCTCTATATCGGCCCTCAGCCGTGCCGGATCCGCAGGATACCACGTTCCCGCAATGATCGGCTTTCGTATGGTGTTCATCTCGCCCCCTTCCCCCTTTGTAGAGATCGAAAGGATAAGGAACACAACAAGGGTTATACACGACAGTGTCCTTACAAATGCATTCATTCAGTATCCGTCACTCGCCTGTAGATTTTGCTATGGTATAAACGATTCCCTCCCCTGTCAAGCCTCACATGGGGGGACATCCCGGTCCCGGAAGCGAAGTGTCTTAGCATGCACCAAAGCGGGGGAATGGGGGGGTATCAGGCCGAGCACGGTATGTGGAGAATGCGCAGGCGGCGAACCGGCCGTCGTGGCTCATGCTGAGTCTGAGAGGAAAGAATGTGTCTCTGATCTTGACGACCGGAGGAGTCAGACCGTGATCCTCCTTCGCACGGATAATGTCGACTGCTTCCGGCTGTTCGCCCAGAAAAACCGAGATACTCCTCTTTGTCATTGTGCGTACAAAGTCCGATTCATCCGGCGAGCAGGGCACCCGGGGTATCTCCTGGACGTCCCAGACGATGGCATTCACATCTGCATCTTCCGTCGCTCCGATGCAGTGAACGTAGACATCGGCAAGAAAGAGGCGGATCGATACCGCACCGCGGGGGGTGTAAACGGTGCCCGACCCGAGGAGAAAATTGTCAGTATAACGCACCTCATACCGTCCCGGTGCTGAAGAAACCGCGGGGAACCGTCTCCGTATCGCCTTGTACGCCGTCTCTTTCCCCGCCCACAGACTCCAGAGCATGCAATCGGGATCGTCGCTGTCCCGGATCAGTCGCCGCTCAGCCGGCGTGAACACCCTCCCCATGAAACGGGTATCCCGACTTTTTTCTCTTGCCTGAGGGGCCGTAAGATCCACGATATCGTTGCCGATCAAAGTATTCTTCCTCCATCCGGGCCAGGTGTTCCACGATCTGCCGGGCGCAGCTTCTCTGAGCCTTCAGCCCGCTGCCTTCCATCTCCGGTGTAAAGGCCTCTATCCTTATGGTGAAACGCTCACCGAATCGGGGGATGCCGCTGTACGTCTCCTGGCCGTCTCCCCTGAGATACACGCACATCACCCGGCAATCAGGGGTATTGGCCAGGAGGCGGCCCACCCCGTAGGAGGCGTTCTCCACATTCACCCGCCCCGTCCGGGAACGGCCCCCCTCCGGGAATATGAGGAGGTTCTCCTTTTTCCTCATGAGAGAGAGACACCGCTCAAAGGTGGATCGTATCTGCTCCCGGTCGCCTCCACGGCTGACGGGGAGGCATCTTGACAGGTAACAATACGTCGTCAGAAAGAGATTCTTCTGGAAGTTCGCACGCTCCGGAAGGTTCCAGGGGAACCATCGGTACCGGACCATATACCCGTACAGCGGCGCCATGGCGCACTGGAAGATGACTGAATCGATCATGGTCAGATGATTCGGGCATATGATCCAGGGCCCCCCGTGCTCGTCAAACAGGGCCCTGACCCGTCTTCTTACCTGGCTCAGTTCCCGCACCCGGTACCTCATCACCCACAGAAACAGATAGTTGAAGGGGCCGATAACGAAAACGGCCAGCCGCCCCAGAAAGCTCTGCAGCCGGAGTGAGAATCGCGTCTTCCAGTTCATCGTCTTATTGCAGTTTCCCCTTGATAAGGTCCACGGCATTCCCGATCGTCCGGATCTGATCGGCGTCGTCGTCATCGATCTCGATATCAAAGGCATCCTCGCACTTGATGATCACATCGACCAGTCGCGCGGAGTTGACCTTCAGATCGTCGAGTATGTGGGTGTCCTTTGTCACCCCTTCCAGCAAGGCCGGGTCCTTGACGTACGGCCTCAAAATATCGACCATCTCCTGAAAAATCTGCTGTTCGTCCATAATCTTCTCCTTTGCTCATTAGAATTATCAGCGAAAACGGGTTATGCCTCTTCCCACTTCTTGAATATCAGGCAGCTGTTCACATCTCCGAAACCGAAACTGGCCTTGGCGATTATCTTGAGATCGGGACATTCCATGACTCTCCGGGGGATCTTTCCCGCAAAGGCCTCGATCTCGGGATGCACATCCTCACAGTTGATGGAGGGGTGCAGGAATCCCTTCTGCAGCTGCAGTGCGACAGCAACGCTCTCGATGGCCCCCGCCGCCCCGAGACAGTGCCCGACCATCGATTTCGTCGAGTTGATATAGGGAAAGTCTGCCGGGCCCCGACCGAGGGCCTTCGACCAGTTTCCAACCTCCGACGGATCGGCGAAAGTGGCGGTGAGGTGTCCGTTGATGGCATCGATCTCATCGGGGGATACCCCCGCATCCGCGAGCGCTCCTCTGACACAGCGTTGGACCCCTTCCGGATTCGGCGCCGTCATGCTGCCGCCGCTTCGCTGGCCGCCGCAGTTGACGACCCCGCCCAGAATCTCCGCGTAGATTCGTGCGCCGCGGGCCTGTGCCGCTTCCAACTCCTCAAGAACCAGGACGGCCGCCCCCGCACCGGGGACAAACCCGTTGGCCGAGGCGCTCATCGGCCGGGACCCCTTTTCGGGCTGGTCGTTGAACTTGCGTGCGATGACCCGCATGGAGTCGAATCCGGCCCATATGTAGGGGGAAGGTCCTTCGGACCCGCCCGCCAGCATCCTCGTCGCCAGCCCCACCCGTATCCGCCACAGCGCATCGACGATGGCCTCCGTGCCTGTGCTGCAGGCGGAGGAGTTCGAGGTTACCTGGTTTCCCAGGGCCAGGAGTCCTCCCACGCGGGCGCTCGTCCCGCTGTTCATGACCTGCTCGACAATCGTGCTCCCCATCCGGCGGGTCTTTCCCTCATTCACCATGGGAATCACCTTTTCGGCGATGGTATCCATCCCTCCGATACCGCACCCCAGGATGGCGCCCGTCTCCCAGTCCACCGGATCGCCATCGCCGGGGAGCTCAAATCCGGCATCACGCCACGCATCCACGGCGGATACGGACACGTACCCGATGTTCTGATTCATGGAGAGGAGTGTACCCTCATCAAAATAGCTTCTGAGGACCTCATCGAACCCCTCCGGGACACCCCCTATCTGGCAGCCGAAATTCAGCTCCTCCAGCCGGGCGAAAAACCGGATCCCCGAGCGCCCCTCGCGCAGGGCCTGTTCGAAATTGCCAAGCCCGTGGCCGTTGGGGGCCACCACCCCCATCCCTGTGATCACAACCCTACGTTTCATGAGTATCAACCCCTCTCCCGGTCAGTGTCCCGGAACAGACAACCTCCCCGTTCTCCCGCTCCATCATGACCTTTGTCCTCAGGTTTCCCCTGCGGAGATACATCTTCTCGCCCCTGATGATGACCCGCTCACCGGGATTCACGACGGCG
This sequence comes from Deltaproteobacteria bacterium, assembly GCA_016934695.1. The sequence goes on along the minus strand of JAFGSH010000016.1, from coordinate 23 downwards.
TGAAATTCGCAATCGTCAGCCAT
>JAFGSH010000155.1 GCA_016934695.1 Deltaproteobacteria bacterium | reverse complement strand
GGGGTTCCTTCGGCGCGGCAAACCAGTTGATCGCGTCCATCGCCCTGATGACCGGGGCCGCCTTCGCGGCCAAGAAGCTGAAATCGAGCTTCGCCGGCGCGGCCGTCATCCCGGCCTGGCTCCTCTGGATCACCGTGACCTGCGGCATCCTCTGGTTCGTCATCGTGGTTCAGCCGGGCGCCGTCGCGGCGAAACCGGGTCCCGGATGGACCGTCATGATCATCCTGATCGTGATGCTGATCCTGAATTTCATCTTCTTCTGGGATTTCATCAAGTCCAAGGCGTACAAGGTTGAGAAATGATATTTTTCATGGCGTGAATCCGTTACCGGCGCACGGTTTGAAACCGTGCGCCGGTTTCACCATGTGCGGTTGGTGATAATCCAGATGCGTTTTCTCGAATTCTTCAAACGGATCCTCTCCGATTTCGACGCCTCCCACCGGGACAGTGTCTCCGCCCTTACGGGTGTTGAGGTAAAGGAACTGGAAAACATCTTCGCACTCCTCCTCCTCGGCTCCTTCATAGGGCTTCCTGCTCCTCCCTCGTTCCTGGCTGTCGAGCTGATGCCCTTCATGGAACGGGAGCTGAAGGTCCTGAACAGGCGAGCGCAGGATGCGGGGGACATGCTGGCGGAGATGGCGGGAACCATAGGGATCGACTGAATGAAGATACTCTTTTTTACCGGAAAGGGGGGAGTCGGGAAATCGACCATGGCGGCGGCCGCGGCATGGCAGCTTTCGCAGAGGTCCCGCGTCCTGATCGTCTCGCTGGACCCGGCACACAACCTCGGCGATATCTTCGGGGTTACGATCAAGAACGGGAAGAAGAAATTCACGAAGACACTCTTCCTGAGCGAGGTCAACCTCCAGAAGCTTTCCCGGGCATACCTGGAACAGGAGACCAGCGTCCTCTCCAATACGTACGGCTACCTGAAGACACTGAACCTCGACACCTACTTCTCCATCCTCAAGTACTCTCCGGGGATCGAAGAATACGCCCTCCTGACGAGCATTGAAAAGACGATCCGGGATGAGGCCGGGTTCGAGTATGTGATCTTCGATACCCCTCCGACGGGGCTGACGCTCCGGTTCCTCGCCCTGCCCAAGGTTACCATCACCTGGATCGAGCGGCTGATGCAGATACGGCGCCAGATCCTGGAGAAGCGTTACACGATTCATCGAATCAGAGGTACCCTGAGCTCGGAGGAGACCATCCTCGACTATCGAGAGGAAGACGACGACATCATGAAACGGTTGAAGAAGCTGCACGACAATTATCACACATTGGATAGGACGCTCCGCGGCAGTGATTGCCATGTCGTGCTGGTATTCAATCCCGACGTGCTTTCGCTGAGGGAATCGGAACGGCTGGTCGAAGGGCTCAGGGAGCTCGGCCTCCCCCTGCGCCTCCTCATCAACAACAAGGTGACCGAGGCCAATCAAGAGATGGCAGAGCGTGTCGAACACCGGATGCAGAAAGCGGCGGGGAATGTCCTCCTCGAACGCATTCAGCTGTCAAAGACTCTCCTTGACGGGGAGAAGGGCACCCTGTATGATATACGGGAGTGTGTCGTTCCCGACTCCTGGTAGCCGTTGACCTTATGTTCAAATACGAGCACATTTTAACGCAACCCCTTTTTTTTCTCTTCGTCGCGTTTTCTTTTCTCCTGACGCTCGGCTACTTCTGGGGGCGAAGGCAGAACAGGGAGATCTTTCTCAGCGCCTTCAACAACCTCATGGAGGTGTTCCGTCCCGACGATCAGACCTTTACGAATATCGGAGGGGCCATTGGATACCATGCCAATCTCTTTATCAGAAAGAAGGGGGCATTCCTGTCCCGTGTCGACGCCACCATCACCATGCTTCCCCGGCATTCCTGGCTGTATCTTCCCGTATCAAAACTGATACGCAAGTATGACAGGCTCTTTATAGAACTGTATGTCAAGAACAAGCCTGAGGAGGAATGCCACATCATCGAAGAACGGTATGCACGATTCGCCGGCGCCAGGATAGCGGGCGCGGAGCGCCTGAACAGAGAGACCGTGGCATGGGGAGCCCATACGTTTCACCTGTACTACGAGACCATCGGGATGCACACCCGCTTGATGGATTTCATCGACCGCAACCCCGAACCGGGTACCATCAGACATATCGCGATCGTCCCCAACCAGAAAAAGTGTTTCATCTTCATGATCCCTCGCAAGGGTCAGGTGGCACGGGACCTGTCCCCGGTCTACCGGTGGCTTTCCTCGGTCGTCAAGAAATCGTAAGATTTTTTTAACGAAAGGAGATCGATCGTATGGACATACTATCCGGAAACGTGCTCAAGTCTTTGATGCGTCAGCAGATTGGAATCTGTGTTTCCATCTATATGCCTGCGATTCGGAAGGGAGCCGAGACACAACAGAACCAGATACGGTACAAGAATCTGCTCAGAGACGCCGAAGACCGCTTGGTTGCGATCGGGGATCTGCGTCCGTCGGAGATAAAGGAGATGCTCGCGCCGGCGCAGGAACTGTCGGGGAATATACCCTTCTGGCAGAACCAGAGCGACGGGCTCGCCCTGTTCCTGACATCAGAATCGTTCACCTATTACCGTCTGCCGCAGAGTTTCGAGGAGCTGGTGGTGGTGACCGATCGCTTTCACGTCAAGCCCCTGATACCGGTCTTGGTCTCCGACACGGAATTTTACATCCTCGCCATCAGCCAGAAGAATGTACGATTTCTGAGGTGCTCGCTGCAACGGGTGGAAGAGAAAGACATCAAAGGCATCCCGGAAAATATCGATGAGGCGTTGAATCTCGACGATTTCGAGAAGCGCCTCCAGCGCCATACCGGCGCCGAGGACATCAAGGTAAAGATCCTCCAGTATTTCCAGCTCGTCGACAGGGGGCTGCGTGAACTCCTGAGAGATAAGAAGCTTCCCCTTATCTTCGCGGGGGTAGACTACCTCTTCCCCATATATCGGGAGGCGAACACGTACCCCCACCTCACCGACAAGTGGATATCAGGAAATCCGGAGGGATTGAGTGCGGAGAGGCTGAGCGAGATGGCATGGCCGATCGTGGAGGATCTCTTCAAGGCAGAGAAGGCCGATGCCCTGGCACAATACAAACAGGACGCCGGAACCGGGCTCACCTCCAGGAACATCGAAGAGATTGTTCGGGAGGCGTTTCACGGGCGCATCGGCATCCTGTTCGTCACGGTCGGCGTCCAGCAGTGGGGGATATTCAACCCAGCCACGGACACGGTCACACTGGCAAAAGAAGCGGGGCTCGACAACGAAGACCTGCTGGACCTGGCCGCCATCCAGACGATTCTGAACGGAGGAACGGTATATGCGATCAAACAAAAGGAGATGCCGGAGGATGCGCCCCTTGCCGCCATCTTTCGGTATTGATCGCTGTTCCCCCCGGACCAATGCTGCGGCAGGTATCTACAGCTGGAGGAAGGGACGATAAAAGAAGCAGTCACCAGAGACGGCCGAAAACCCATCCTGGCATATCCCTGCCAGTGGACCTATAAGGTCATCGGTCCCGACAGGGAGAAAATGGAGAAGGCCATAGCGGAGATCATCCGGGGGTGCCACTGTACGATCACACCGTCCAATACCAGCAAGACCGGAAAATACCACTGCCTGAATGTCGAAATGCAGGTCGATGACGAGAAACACCGCACAGGGGTATACGCAAGATTGCAGGGACACCCGGCGATCAAAGTGGTCTTATGAGGGTCCGCGCTCCGTGGTTTCTTCTTCGACAATCGGAGGGACGGATACAAACCGGACAGACAATAAAGAGGGGTGACGCATGCTTACCATAGAGAACAGTCTGCTGCTCGTGATCGATACACAGGAGAGTCTCGCGCGGGTGATGCACGGGAAGGAGGGCCTGTTCGAGAACCTCCAGAAGATCATCAGGGGTGCCGGGATTCTCGGCGTTCCCCTGATCGTGACGGAGCAGGTCCCCGAGAAACTGGGAACCACGATCCCGGAGATATCCTCCCTGCTGGGGGCTGTAACCCCCATCCCCAAATCGAGCTTCAGTTGCTGCGGAGAAGAGCGCTTCATGAAAGAGTTGGATGGCGCGAAGCGGAGACAGGTCCTCGTTGCCGGGATCGAATCGCACGTCTGTGTCTATCAGACAGCGGTCGACCTGGTCCGCAAGGGGTACGAGGTGCACATCCTGACGGACTGCATTTCATCGCGAACCGAAGAAAACCGGCTTCTCGGCATTGAGAGGATGCGGGAGGAAGGGGCGAAAATTACCGGTACGGAGATGTTCCTCTTCGAACTGATGAGGGTCGCCGGAGGAGACCGGTTCAGAGAAATTTCCCGGCTGGTCAAATAGGGACCCAGCGGAACCGGAAGGGATCATCATCCACCGGCCTCGTTCCGCCACGGATCATTTTTGTTCTATGAGCTCCCGCAGTTTCTCCCTCTTTCCGGCAAGCTGATCCAGGGCATACCGGTATTGGTCCCTGTTGTGCCGGGTGCTCTTCCGGCTGTATTCCCTCCGCCGTTTCTCCACCAGTTCCCCCGCGCGGGCGTACTCTTCTCTCGCCCGCTCGATTTTCCGATCCAGATCCCTGCGGGACGCATCCTCCGGCAACTTCCTGCGCTGACCAACGGCTCTCTCCTCTTCTCCATTCTTCTTTTCCGCCATCCTCTCCGCATCCCGTGTCTCATCGGGCACGGGCTGTCTCTCCGCATCACCTCTGTCTCTGTAACGAATCCTTTCGACATCATCGCCGGCAGGAAGCCTGCGGGGGTCATCCGTAATGTGCACCACCCCCTCCTCGTCGGTCCACAGGTAGACGTCTCCCGCACGGGCAGGGAAAGAAAACAGAACGCACAGGATGGTGACGACGAGGATCACGTAAAGATACCGTATGCCCTTCCACGCATCGGTAACCCTATGCACGATACCCTCTCCGCCGGCGTGCCGGCAGAGGCCGGGATATCCATTATGGCACCTGCCATTACCCTTGCGCATACTTCTCCATCAAACCCCTGTAAGACTTCGGTATCGCCTCGGGGGGGTACTCGTTTTTCTGGATATGACTCGTCAGCAGGCGTACCCGTTCCCCCTCAGGACATCCCGATCTTTTTGCCCTATGATGCAGCTGATACAGGGCATTCTTCTTATTTTCCCTGCCCTTATCCCGCTTCTGCCTCTTTTTCCTCGCCACAATATGGGAACATCGGTGGCTGCAACACTCCTTTCGGTGTCCCGACAGCTTCAGAAAATAGTGTTTGCAGTGCACGCAGGTTTGAACAACATCGGCAAAACGCCTGTCTCGAAGCACCGACATCAGGTGATACAGGAAACTGTACTCAAAACGGTCCCGTGATCTGATGTCCATATAAAATCTGCCATCTCTATCAGTGCGGTAATACAGCAAGAGAGCCATCTCCGCCGTTTTCTTCTCCAGCTTCTCCGGTGATATCGACCTCAGTCTTTTTATGGTCCGGAAGGCCGCCTGCTGGTACCCCTTAAAGTCGGTCTTGTATTGCTCCGTTTGTGCAGCCTCATACCTTTCACGGACAGCACCGGGATGAGAAGACAGGGTATAGTACCAGCGCTCATCCTCCGTTCCCGGCAGGGGGGCAGCCAAGGTCATCATGGCCTCACACTCATCGAGGAGGGTGACCACATCCTCCGGATTCAGCGCATGGATATCCCGATACAGGAACTCCATACACCACGTCGCGGCCCATCTCTTCTTCATCACATCAGACATACTGGAAAGTTGTACTGCCGTTGCGTTCATATCCCTCCATCCCAGGCCTTGCGGAACTATAGAATATAAGTATATCATTTTTATACAAATATCAAGCCGTAAATGGCTCATATTTATCCTTTAATATCAAGTAATTATAATTATAGGTTTATATATCTTATATAAGTATCAATTATCACAGTACTTATTACTAATATCCTTACTCATAACGGCAACGAGGCCCGACGATGAGCCCCTGCGGTCAATGCTCCGCGCGGGGAGCGGGACAGGGAAAACCGGCATAGTGCCTTTCAGTCACCCGCACGCCACTCAGAAGGCCGAACCTCGGGTCACAACTCAGGTACCTCCAATGGAGAATCTTCACCTCGAAGGCAGCCGTTCCCCAGGGGATCAGCTCAAGGGATCAGAAACAGAAAAGGGATTACGGTGGGAAGGCAACAGCCCTGGAGGACAAGACAAAAAGGGCCGGCTATTTAACGCCGGCCCTTTCCGCGCCATAATGGTGCCGAAGCCGGGATTTGAACCCGGACAGGCGTACGCCCACTAGACCCTGAACCTAGCGCGTCTACCAATTCCGCCACTTCG
>JAFGSH010000154.1 GCA_016934695.1 Deltaproteobacteria bacterium | reverse complement strand
GATGCCGGGTATACCGTCACGGATGAGTATCGGGTGGAAAAGTAGGGTAACACGGTAGCGTTGATTCCACAGAAAGAGACAGAGAATACCCGTGTGGTGAAGGCGGCATGGGTCGTCGGACTTGCGACCCTGCTCAGCCGGGTATTCGGTTTTATCAGGGATGTCGTGGTCGCGGGGTTCTTCGGGGCCGGTCTGGCCACCGACGCCTTTTTCGTGGCCTTCAGGATACCCAATCTCCTCCGGCGCCTCTTCGCCGAAGGATCGCTGACCATTGCCTTCGTCCCGGTCTTTACCGAGTATCTCATGAAACGATCAAAGGAAGAGGCCATCGAACTGGCCAGTGCCTCCTTCACCCTCCTCTCCATCATCCTGGCGCTGGTTTCTGTCGTGGGGATCCTCCTTTCCCCCTGGATCGTCATGGTCATGGCCCCCGGATTCAGCGATGCCCCGGACAAGTACGCCCTGACGGTGTTCCTGACCCGTCTGATGTTTCCCTACATATTCTTCATCTCCCTGGTGGCGCTGTGCATGGGAATCCTCAATTCGTTGCGGCATTTCGCGGCCCCGGCCCTCGCGCCGGTGGTCTTGAACATCTGCATGATCGCCGCCGTCTTCGCCCTGAAGGACCGCTTTGCCGAGCCGATCCTGTCGCTGGCCGTGGGGGTGATGGCAGGAGGGATCCTCCAGCTTGTCATGCAGTTTCCCTTTCTCCGAAAGGTGGGGGCGCGTCTCAGACCGAGCTTCCGATTCAACCATCCGGGGATACGGCAGATCGGTCTTTTAATGCTTCCGGCGGTCTTCGGTGCGGCCGTTTATCAGGCGAACGTCTTCATCGGGACCATACTGGCATCTCTCCTTCCCGGAGGAAGCGTCTCCTATCTGTACTATGCCGACCGGATAGTGGAGCTTCCCCTCGGTGTCTTCGCCATCGCGGTGGGGACGGCGGCCCTCCCCAGTTTTTCGGCGCAGGTTGCAGACGGGGATTATAAGAAACTGAAGGGGACGATATCCTTCTCACTGCGGTTGATCCTCTTCGTCACGATCCCGGCGATGGTGGCCCTGATCATCCTTCGGGAGCCGATCATATCTGTTCTCTTCCAGCGCGGAGAGTTCGATATCTCATCGACGGTCCTGACCGCCCGGGCCCTCTTGTATTACACCGTCGGCCTGTGGGCCTTTTCCTGCATCCGCGTCGTCGTGTCCGCCTTTTACGCCCTCCAGGATACCCGGACTCCCGTGAAGATCGCGGTGGTGGCGCTCCTCGTGAATGTGATTATGGGCATTGCCCTCATGTTTCCGATGAAGCACAGCGGACTCGCCCTTGCCACCTCGATCGCCTCCGCGGTCAATATCGTTGTCCTGGCGGTGATACTGGAACGGAGGGTCGGGCGGTTTCTCCGGAGGGATTTCTGGGTATCCATATCCCGGACGACCCTGGCGACGGTCGTGATGGCGGCGGCCGTTATGATCGCCGGCAGGATGCTCGGGTGGGACAATGCCGGGGCCTTCGGCGAACGGCTGGTCTATCTGATCGTGACGATAGCAGTCGGATTCGCCGTTTTTGTCTTGAGTTCCCTCATCCTGGGCGGCACCGAGGTGAGGGCTTTGTTGAGGAGGAGATGACGGGATGCTGGTAAAGATACATGAGACAACCCCCCAGATGCGGTTGATACACAAGGCCGCCCAGGTCCTGCATGACGGCGGCATCGTGGTCTATCCGACGGACACGGCGTACGGGATGGGGTGCGATCTCTTCAACAAACGGGGAATCGAAAAGATATACGAGATCAAACGGAGGAGCAAGACGCAGCCATTCAGTTTTATCTGTGCCGACCTGAGCGATATAAGCAGTTATGCCGTTGTGACCAACTATGCGTATAAGATTATGAAGCGGCTCCTTCCCGGTCCCTATACTTTTGTCCTGGGGGCATCCCGGCTGGTTCCGAAGATCCTGCTCCCGAAGCGGAAAGAGGTGGGGATCCGGATCCCTGACCACGAGGTCTGTCTCTCGCTCGTCAGGGAATTCGGGGGACCGATTATCAGTACGACAGTCAGACTGCCGGATGAAGAGATTTTAACTGACCCGGAAATCATACATGAAAAACTCGGCCATGCCGTCGACATGGTAATCGACAGCGGCATCCTCCCCCCGGAGCTGTCGACCGTGGTGGCCCTTATTGACGATACCCCGGAGATCATCAGGGAGGGAAAGGGCGATACGGACGTGTTCTAACAGAACCGTGCCGCATAAAACAGTACGACGATACCCGCTTAACTGAAGCGGGTTAACATAATACGTCAACAGAAAGAGGATTATAATGACCAAAAAGATGCTCATCAACACGATAGATGAAGAAGAGAGCCGGATGGCCGTCGTCGAGGACGGCAATCTGGTGGAGTACAACATACGGATGTCGGTCAGGGAGCCGACAACCGGAAATATATACAACGGCATCGTTCAGAATGTCCAACAGGGACTGCGGGCCGCCTTTGTGGATTACGGCGCCGGCAAGAGCGGATTCCTGCCGCTCCGCGATGTCGCCCCCGAGTACTTCAGCGAGAACCGAAAACTGCCGACGGGGAAGAAACTGCTGGTTCAGGTGCTGCGGGAAGAAAAGGGGGCCAAGGGGGCGATGCTGACGACGCATATCTCGCTCCCCGGCCGCTACCTGGTGCTGATGCCCAACCGGGAGAGTACCGGTATCTCCCGCAAGATAGAGAGCGAAGCGGACCGCAAACGGCTCAAGTCGGTGGTAAGCCAGATAACGGAAAAAGAAGACATGGGCTTTATCGTCCGGACCGCCGGCATGAACCGGACGAAGCAGGAACTGGTCCGTGATTATCAGATGCTGATCAGGCTGTGGAAGGATATCAAGACAAAATCAGAGAAGACGGCGGGTCCCGGACTGATATACCAGGAAACCGATTTCGCCGTCCGGGCGTTCAGGGATTACTATACATCGGATATCAACGAGATACTGGTTGATGACCCCGAAACCGCCCGGAAGATGAGGGCCTACTGCAAGACCGTCTCGCCGCGGAACGTGAGGATGGTCAAGCTTTACAAAGACGAGACGCCGTTGTTTGACCGGTATGAAATCGAGGATCAGATCAACGATATCTACCAGTCACGCGTCAACCTGAAATCAGGGGGGTCCATCGTCATAGAACCCACGGAAGCGGGGATCACCATCGATGTGAACTCGGGCCGTTTGAAGCGACGTGACGTGGAGGAGACGGCGTACAAGACCAATCTCCAGGCGGCGGAAGAAATCGCCCGGCAGCTCCGCCTGCGGGACCTGGGAGGGCTGATCATTGTCGACTTCATCGACATGATGGACAAGGATCACATTACCCAAGTGGAAAAGACATTTCGGGACGCCCTCAAGACCGACCGGTCCCGGATACAGATGGCGAAGATATCCCGCTTCGGGATGCTGGAACTCTCCCGCCAGAAGAAGCAATCCACGATCCAGGAGATCAGCTATTCGACGTGCCCCTATTGCCGGGGGAGCGGCGTGAGGCCGTCGGTGGAGTACCTGGCTCTCAGGGCGCTCCGGAGGATCAAGTCAGAGGCGGTCAAAGAGGAATCCTCGGAGATCACCGTCACGCTGCCGCCGGAGGTGACCGCCTATCTTCTCAACCAGAAACGGACGCAGCTGAGTAAACTGGAGGCACTTCACGGCGTTTCCGTTACCATCGTGGGAGATCCGGCCCTCCTGTGGGGTGAATTTCATTCCAAGACGGTCAGGCGGGAACCGGTTGCCATTGAGACCGAGGCCGAAACCCCCGAAGAAAAACCAAAACCTGCCGCTAAAAAACCGGCCCGGCGGAGGAGACGGCCGCGGCAGGCAAAGCCCGAGGAACGGGAACAGCCTGTCCCCGAGTCCACCGGGAGCGAACAGGAGCCGGCTAAGGCCCCTGAACCCGCAGCTTCGGAGCCCTCAGCGGCTCCTCCTGAACCGGAGAAGAAGACTGTTCTCCCCCCCGAACCGGCGACGGCTGAATCAGAGCAGAAGAAAAACCTTATCACCAAGGTCTACGATTTCTTCCGATGAATGATACCGGACCCCTCTCCGACTCCCGTCGTGACCGGAGGGGCGGTCCGGGTCTCTGATAATCTGCAGCTTTCCGCAGGATGCCACAGATGGAAAAAGTATCGGGAAACATCGTCGATGTGACACATGCCGAGATCTACCCGGGGACTCTCGTAATCTCGGAGGGCAGGATCGTCGACATCATCCGCGAAGAGACGGGCGAATCCACCTGCCTCATGCCCGGGTTTGTCGATGCCCACGTCCATATCGAGAGCACGATGCTCACCCCCGCCGAATTTTCCCGGATCGCGACCGTGCACGGCACGATCGCCACGGTGTCCGATCCCCACGAGATCGCCAATGTCCTGGGGATCGAAGGCGTGCGGTACATGGTAGCGGATGCGAAACGGGCCCCGCTGAAGATCTGCTTCAGCGCCCCTTCCTGTGTGCCCGCCACCCCTTTTGAAACCGCCGGGGCATCCCTCGGAGTGGAAGAGGTGGCTGCGCTCCTGAGAATGGAAGAGGTGGGATACCTGGGTGAGATGATGAACTTCCCCGGCGTGCTGCAGGGAGATTCCACGGTAATGGCGAAGATCCGCGCCGCCGCGGCCTGCTCCAAACCGGTGGACGGTCACGCCCCCGGCCTGCGGGGAGAGGACCTCGCGCGGTACGCCCGAGCCGGGATGTCGACCAACCACGAGTGCCTCTCCGCCGAGGAGGCCCTCGAGGACATCGAAAAGGGGATCATGGTCCAGATTCGGAAGGGGTCCGCCGCCGATATCTTCGAGGAGTGTCTCCCCCTCATCGATGCGCATTACGAGCGGCTGATGTTCTGCACCGACGACAAGCATCCGGACGACCTCGTCACGGGACATATCAACGAGATGGTGAAAGGGGCGCTGGCATACGGCGTCGATATCATGAAGGTCCTCCGGGTCGCCGCGGTCAATCCCGTCCGCCACTACCGCCTGGATATGGGCCTCCTGCGCAGAGGAGACCCCGCGGATTTCATCCGTGTCGATAACCTGGCAGATCTCACAGTCATGGAGACATGGATAGACGGGCAGATCGTTGCCCGTGACGGCGTTTCGTTGATACCCCGGGACCCTCCACGGATTTTGAATAACTTCCACGCGACCCCCCAGGAGCCGGACTCCTTCGCGGTCCCCTGCAGGGGGGAGCGGATAGCCGTGATCGGCGCTCAGGACGGCACTCTGGTAACGGAAAAGCTGGTGATGAAACCGAAAGTCGTGAACGGCAATGTGGTATCGGAGCCGGAGCGGGATATCCTCAAGGTGGCGGTGATCAAACGGTATCACGATACGAAACCGGCGGTGGGGTTTATCAGCGGTTTCGGTTTGAAGACCGGGGCGATCGCCTCCAGCGTGGCCCACGATTCGCATAATATCGTGGTCGTGGGGGTCTCGGACGAGGACCTCTCCCGGGCGGTGAACCTCGTGATTGTACAGGGTGGCGGGCTGGCCGCGGTTTCGGGAAAGAGGGAGATCATCCTCCCCCTCCCGGTCGCCGGGATCATGAGCGGCGAAGAGTATGGGATCGTTGCCGACCGGTATACCCGTCTCGACGGGATGGCAAAAGAGATGGGATCAGGACTCCGTGCTCCCTTCATGGCCCTGTCGTTCATGGCGCTCCTCGTGATCCCCGCGCTCAAGATGAGCGACCAGGGGCTCTTTGACGGGGAGGCGTTCAGCACGACGGATCTCTTTTGCCGGTAGGCACCTTTTTCCTTGATTCTGAGAGGTATCTGGCATAGAGTTACGTCCGTAGCATTCAGGGGTGCTCGGGGTAAGGCGGTCCCGGGCTGAGATAATACCCTTTGAACCGGATCTGGGTAATGCCAGCGCAGGGAGAGAGATTCGAATATCTTTTGAGGGCG
>JAFGSH010000001.1 GCA_016934695.1 Deltaproteobacteria bacterium | reverse complement strand
TCGATCATCTCGGAGGCGTGACCGAGGAGACCGAAACCGGTGACATCGGTGCAGGCGTGGACCGTGGTGCACGCAGTCATCAGTTCGGCAGCCTCTTTGTTCAGCCGGGCCATGCAGCGGACGGACTTCTCCACGAGATCATCGCTCGCCATATTCCCCTTGAGGGCCGTGTTGATGATCCCCGTCCCGAGCGGTTTTGTCAGGACGAGGGAGTCGCCCGCCCGTGCGCCCCTGTTGAGGAGGACCCTGTCGGGGTGGACCGTCCCCATGACGGAAAGGCCATACTTCAGTTCATTATCCTCGACGCTGTGCCCCCCCACGAGGAGGACCCCCGCCTCACGCATCTTGTCCAGCCCGCCGAGGAGGATCTCACGGAGAATGTCGATCTCCATGGTATTGATGGGGAAGCAGATGATATTCATCGCCGTGACCGGGACCCCTCCCATGGCGTAGACATCGGAGAGGGAGTTGGCCGCGGCCACCTGGCCGAAGGTGTACGGATCGTCGACGATGGGTGTAAAGAAATCGAGGGTCTGGATGATCGCCAGATCATCTCTCAGACGATACACCCCGGCGTCATCCGCGTGTTCGATCCCCACGATCAGATTCGGATCGGATAGAAGCGGAAGCCCGCGCAGCGCCTGGTTCAGGTCACCCGGACCTATCTTGCAGGCTCACCCGGCACCATGTACCGTCTCCGTCAGGCGGATCTTCTTGTCATCCTTCATATCGATACCTTCGCCCTGGCGCCCCCCCTCCCTTCATGAACCCCGGAAATCCCGGACCTCCGCCCATGGAAGGCCGCCGGAATACGACACCGTCTCGCCCGTCTTCTATCCGAATTCATTGAATGTGTCAAATTCATTATGGTTATGAATCGTCATTGATTATAGCCATCCCTTATGATACGGTGTACCCCATGGCCTCCGACAGATTCAAGAATATCACACTGCAACAGATGGAAGCACTGGTCAGGCTGGTGGAGGAGCGGAGCTTCAGCCGGGCTGCCAAGAAGATGCATCTGACGCAACCTTCTCTGACAAAACACATAAAGAATCTGGAGGGGTCGATCGACGCGACGGTGGTCAACCGGGAGAACACGGGGATATCCCTGACGCCGGAGGGAAAGATTCTCTACGAGTATGCCCGCCGCATGTTCAAGCTGATGGACGAGGCGAACGAGAAGATCGCGCGGGTCCGGGAAGACGATTCCGGCGGCATCTCCATCAGCGCCAGCACCATCCCGGCCACGTACATCCTCCCGCGTGTCCTGAGCTCCTTCAGCAAAACATATCCCCGCATCCGCTGTTACGTTCAGACAAATGACAGCGACGCGACCCTGGATCTGATCCTGGATAACCGGGCGGAGATCGGCTTTATCGGCAGGCCCGTATCCCACCGAAAGCTGCATGCCGAAGCGGTCTGGAGTGACCGGCTGATCCTGGTCACCCCCGAAGGGCATGCATGGACCGGAAAGACATCGGTGACGGTGGACGAGCTTTCCCGCGAACCCTTCATCATCAGAGAGAAGGGCTCCGCAACCCGATCGATCCTCGAGGAGTACCTGCAAGAGCATACGGACAGAAACCTGTCGCAGTTCAACGTCATCTGTGAGCTGGGAAGTTCCGAGGCGGTCAAGGAGGCCGTCGTGGCCGGCCTGGGTGTCGCGATCCTCTCATCCCGCGCCGTGGGGCGGGAACTGGCGGGAGGGGTTCTCATCGAAAGACCGGTTGAAAATTGTATTATTGAAAGGAATTTTTATTTGATCTATAAGAGGCAGATGAGCCTGATGCGCCACCACACATTATTCCTGGATTTCGCGAGGAAATCGGAACGTGGCCACTCCCGTTGGGCTGCAGGTATGTGACAGTATCAGGTATTTGACAGTATCAAGATAAGACTGATCTCCCGGCAATCATGAAACCGATACGGTATTACAGTACAAACAGAGGCCTGAGCGGCACGGAAGGGATCACTTCCTTCAAGGGACGCGTCTCCTTCAGGGACGCCCTCCTCCAGGGCCAGGCCCCCGATGAGGGGCTGTACATGCCCGATCGCATACCCCGCCTGTCACGCGAGGAGATCCTCTCATTGAAGGGCAGGCCCTATCCCGAGGCGGCGATGCTGATCGCACGGGCCTTTCTGGACGACGAGATCGATGCCGGCACCCTCCGAACGATCATAGAGGATTCGTACCCCTTTCCCGTTCCCCTGGAGCAGGTGACCGGGAGCGCCTACATCATGCGCCTCGATCAGGGCCCGACGGCGTCTTTCAAGGATTTCGCCGCCCGGATGATGGCGCGGCTGATGGGACACTTCCGCCCGGGGGACACGCGCCTGAATGTCCTGGTCGCGACCTCCGGGGATACGGGGAGCGCGGTGGGAGAGGCATTCAAGGGGGTCGAGGGGATCGACGTCCATATCCTCTACCCGCGGGACGAGGTGAGCGGCCGTCAGAAGAAACAGCTCGACACCATCGGCGACAACGTAAAGGCGATCTGCGTCGACGGGAAGTTCGACGACTGTCAGAATCTGGTGAAACAGGCATTCGCCGACCCTTCGCTCGCCTATCTCTCCTTCACATCGGCGAACTCCATCAATTTTGGCAGGATCCTCCCGCAGATGGTCTATTACTTCTACGCCTACGCCCAGCTCCGCCGGGACCGGGAGGGCTTTGTCGTCTCGGTCCCCTCGGGGAACTTCGGCAACGCCCTGGGATGCGAATACGCGCGGCGCATGGGGCTCCCGGTGGAGAAGCTGGTCATGCCGACGAATGAAAACGACGAGTTCCCCCGGTTCCTCGAAACGGGAACCTACGAGAAGCGGTCCCCGTCTCTGGCGTGCCTCTCGAACGCCATGAATGTCGGGCATCCCAGCAACCTGGCCCGTTTTTTCGACCTGTACGGAGGCACCGTGGACCGGACGGGACGGGTCCACCGATACCCCGACATCGACGCGATACGAAACAACATCTTCTCGGTGAGCATATCCGACGAAGAGACAAAGAGATGTATCAGCGAGACGTACGAGAGATACGGCATCGTCCTGGAGCCCCACGGAGCCGTGGGGTGGCGGGGCCTTGAGACCTATCTCGGGCACTGCGGCAACCGCCCCCTCTGCGTGTCGCTCGAGACGGCACACCCGGCAAAATTCCCGGACGAGATCGTGGCGCTTCTCGGCATCACGCCCGAGGTTCCCGACAGCATGCGCGGGCTCGACGAAAGAAGGGGAGAGGCGGTGCAACTGCCGGCTGATTATCCGGTATTCAAAGAGTATCTCCGGGACAACCTGAGATCGGAGGCATAGGGACGGGTCCCCGCTCCCGAATCGCGACCCCGTGAGGCGGCTCCGCACACATTGAAGAGAGAGGTACGGCACACTTGAAAGGAAACACCCCGAAACGAGATGACATCTACCGAATGATAGCCGAGAGGGCAACGGACATGATCACCGTGTGGAACAAGGATCTGACGCTCGTCTATGCGAGTCCGTCCGCTGAGAACACCCTCGGCTACACCGGAGAAGAATTACGGGAACTGCTGAGCGATCGGGAACAGTCCGGCCTCAACCGCATCGTGGCCCCCGGCTCCCTGGAGACCTTCCGCGCCGAGGCGCGCGCCGGGAACGGAAAAATGCGGGCGTCCGGAAGCTTCCGCGCCGTGGAGCTGGAGCTGATCAGAAAGGATGGTTCCACCATCTGGACGGAAACCGAAACCAGCCCCCTGATGGACAACGGCGGAGGGTGCACCGGCCTGCTCTCCATCACCAGAGACATCAGCGAACGGAAACATACACGTGAAATGCTGGTGAAGAGCGAGGAACAGTATCGAAACATCCTGGAGAGCATCGAGGAGAGCTATTTCGAGCTCGACCTTGCCGGGAATTTTACCTTCTTCAACGACGCCCTGTGCCGGATGACGGGATACTCGCCGAGTGAATTGATGGGGATGAACAACCGGGAGTATACGAGCCCGGAGACGGCGCAACGCCTCTACGAGACCTTCAAAAAGATATACGACACGGGGGCTCCGGCGAAGATCGAAAATTACGAGGTGATACGGAAGAACGGGGAGATCCGGATCAACGATCTGTCCGCCTCCCTCCTGCTGGACGCGTCGGGAAAGGCCATCGGGTTCCGGGGGGTCGCCCGTGATGTCACGGAGCACAAGAAGAGAGAACGGGCACTGGAAGAAAGTTACCATAACCTGCAACATATGCTGGAAGAAACGATACGAACCCTGGCGTTCACCGTCGAGGTGCGGGATCCTTACACGGCCGGGCATCAACGGCGGGTGGCGCAGCTTGCCGATGCCATCTCCCGGAAGATGGGCCTCCCCGCGGAGGAGGCGATGGGGGTGAGAATGGCGGCGCTGATACACGACGTCGGCAAGGTACAGATCCCGGGAGAGATCCTGAGCAAGCCGGGTCCGCTCAGCGCGGACGAGATGGAACTGGTGAGGACCCACCCGGCGGTGGGGAGCAGCATATTGAAGGAGATAGAATTCCCCTGGCCGATATCGGATATCGTCCTCCAGCACCACGGAAGGCTGGACGGTTCGGGATATCCTCACGGTACCGGCGGGGAAGATATGCCCATCGAGGCGAAGATCATCGCCGTGGCGGATGTGGTGGAGGCGATGGTCTCCCACCGGCCGTACCGGTCGGCGCTGGGAATGGACAAGGCAATCGAGGAGATCTCGAACAACAAGGGGACCCTTTACGATCCGGGGGTGGTGGAGGCGTGCCTCTCCCTCCTTACCGAGGAAGAGTTCGCATTCGAGTAACAGGCCCTACCGCGTTATCACGTACCGCTGTTCGGCCTTCGGGACATACCACCTGATGAAGTTATGGCCGATGCCGATGGGGGCGGGCTCCACGCCGCGGAAGCGGCTGCTGATGATGGGGAGCGCGTCCGGCACATAGAGAAATGTGTACGGCTGTTCCTCCGCGAGGACCTCCTGGATCCGGTCGTAACAACGCTTGCGTTCCTCCCGGTCGAAGGTCCCCCTTCCCTTCTCCAGCAGGTCGTCGACCTCATCATTTTTGAAGGAGATGAAGTTCAGCTCACCGGGGCCGGTCTTGCTTGAATGCCATACATCGTACAGGTCGGGATCGAGGGTGATCGTCCACCCGAGTATCGTGGCATCGAACCGTTTCTTATTGATAAACTCGTTGATGAAGGCGGCCCACTCGATGACCCTGATCTTGACCGTGATCCCGATATCGGCGAGTCTCCTCTGGATGATCTCGGCGCACTTCGCCCGGACCTCATTCCCCTGGTTCGTGATGATCTCGAAGGCAAAGGGGCTCCCGTCGCGATCCAGGAGACCGTCTCCATCCGAATCCGCCCATCCCGCCTCGGCCAGGAGTTTTATGGCCTTCCCGGGGTCATACGGGTACCGTCTGACGTCCGGGTTATACGGCCACGTCTCCGGCTTGAAGGGCCCCGTGGCCTCCCGGCCCAGGCCGAGGAGGACCCCCTCGACGATCTCCCTCTTGTTTATCGCATAACTGATGGCCTGCCTGACCCGCCGGTCCCGGAAGAGGGGATGCTCGAGGTTGTAGCCGAGGTAGGCGTACGAAAATGACAAATACCGGTACTTATCATAATTCTTTCGAAAGAGGTTGCTTTCCGTCTGCCGGGTGTACTGGAGAGGCGTCAGTCCCATCCGGTCGATTCCCTTCGCGCGGAGTTCCAGGAACATGGTGGCCATGTCGGGGATGATCCGCATGACATATCCGTCGATGTACGGTCTCCCCTCAAAATAGTCCGGATTGGCGGCAAGGACGATCTTCTGGCCGGTCTTCCACTCCTTGAACCGGTACGGACCCGTCCCGATCGGGTGGCGGGCGAAGGGCGTCCGGGTGATATCCGTCCCCTCCAGGAGATGCCGGGGGAGCACCGCGGCGCTCCAGCTCGTGAGGGCGGGGGCGAACGGCTCCGGGTATGTGACACGGAAGGTACGGAGATCGATCACCCGCACGTTCTTCACCCTGAGGAAGTCCCCCGCGTATGCGGTCGGCGTCCTGGGATCAATGGTCAGCCGGTAGGTGAAGAGGACGTCTTCGGCGGTAAGGGGGCGCCCGTCGTGCCACCTGACCCCCTCTCGCAGGTGGAAGGTGATCTCCAGGCCGTCTTCGGAGATATCCCACGATTCCGCCAGATCCCCCACCACCTTCATATCCTTGTCATACTTGACGAGACCGTTGAAGACCAGGGAGGCGATCTCGTGAGAGGTGCTGTCCGAAGAGAGGATGGGGATCAGGTTGGAGGCATCCCCTATCGATCCCTCGACGATGATGTCTCCGTAAGCGGGGGCGCCCGCGGACGATCCCCCGGCACCGGCGTCTTCTTCCGGTCCGTCAACGCCGCAGGCGCACAGGGACAGCACGGCGACAACCAGGATTGGGACAAGGCGACGCATCGGTATCATGGCGGGATTGCGATTCATAGTCCTCGTTTCGATCACAAGATGAGGCGTCCGCCGTCCGGGACGGCGGACGCTCAGGGAATTCCTGTTTATTCTGCAACACAACGGAATCCCCTGTCAAGCAATGAGTATCTCCCTTCCCGCGGAGCCGACCATTGTGAAGAATGCACGATCTCGAGGGGACGCCACCGCCGCCTCTCTGGTATCGAGATCATTCTTGATAATTCGATACGGTATGGTATAGAAAATAAGTGCCGATACGGCAGAGGGGTGGTTTCGCGTGAAAAAGCGGATCCTGGTCGTGGAGGATGAGCGTCTCATCGCCACGGATATCCAGTGCAGGCTAGACGGCATGGGGTACGAGGTTGTCGCCTTTGCCTCTTCCGGCGAGGAAGCGGTCAAGAAGACGCTGGACCTGCGCCCTGATCTGGTGCTGATGGACATCGTGCTGGAACAGGAGATAGACGGCATAGAAGCCGCCCGGAGGATTCACGCCGCCTATAACGTGCCGGTTGTGTACGTCTCAGCCAATATCACCGACGACAAGATGGAGAAGATCAAGGCGACCAACCCTTTCGGCTTTATCGTCAAGCCCTTTGAGGACAGGGAACTCCGCGTCACCGTAGAGATGGCCCTCTACCGGCACCAGATGGAGGACGCGCTGCGCAGGAGCGAGGAACGGTATCGAACCCTCTTCGAGAACAACCCCATCGAAACGATTATCGTGGACAAGAGGGCCGTCATAACGGGGTACAACCACGAAATGGTGAAATCGAACGGGAGACTCCCCAGCCCCGGGGACGTCATGTACCGGGATTACGCCGGAAGGCACGAACATGATATGTACGCCGAGCTCATGGAATGCATCGAATCCGGCGTCTCGAAGGAGTTCCCCGATGCCCGCTACGGCGACCGGTTTCTCTACATCAAGATATCCCCCTTCCCCGAGGGGGCCATCATCACCTCGATAGATGTGACCGAGAGCAAGATGCTGGAAGAGAGGCTCTCGCATCTGGCCACCCACGATCCGCTGACCGGGCTTCCCAACCGGGCGCTCTTTAATGACCGGCTTTCCCTTGAGATGATGCGCGCACAGAGGAGCGGGAAGAAACTGGCCGTCATGCTGCTCGATCTGGACAACTTCAAGGAGATCAACGATTCATGGGGGCATACCGTGGGGGACGAGGTGCTGAAGATTATCGGCACGCGTCTCCCGGAGTCTCTGCGCAAGAGCGACTCCATCGCCCGGATGGGAGGAGACGAGTTCCTGATACTGTTGCCGGAGATAGAAAAGGCGGAGGACGCCCGCAGGATCGGCCTGAAGATACTGGACACCTTCGCAAAGCCTTTCTCCGTGGATGCAAAAGACCTCTCCACAACCGCCAGCATCGGTTTCGCCATCTATCCCGACGACGGCGGGGAAACCGATGTCCTGATGAAGAATGCCGATATCGCCATGTACAGCGTCAAGGAAGGGGGACGCAACGGGTGCAGGCGCTACGATGCGGGTATGCACGGCACCTCGCCGCCGGCAGGAGAAGACCGGGGGACGGCGCGGCACAACGCCGGTCGCCTGAAACGAAAGACCCGTATGTAGGGTGGGGCAGCCCCTGATATCCCTGCAACCTCCCGTCACCTTCCCATACGACAGTACCTCCGACAGCATGCCGTGTGGCGTTCGCCGGAGGACAGGGGTTATTTCATTGACAACCCATTGATTTCATAATAAAATGCCATGGAGATGTCAAAGCGTTGATCATTACAGGGCACCCATTGTGGTGCACGGAGGTATGGTGGCAGTGGAAAAAATACGGTTTCTAAGGGTGCTGATTTCCCTCGCTCTCTTCACCTGCGTCCTGCTGGGTGCGGGCTGTTCCCTGTTCGAAGGCGATGAGGAAAAGGCCGAACGATATTACCAGGCGGGGCTGAAGGCGATAGAAGAGGAAAAAATCGACGCCGCCGTCATCCACCTGAGAAACGCGGTGCAGAAAAACCCCTATCATGCGCAGGCCCATTACAGACTCGGTTCTCTCTATATCGAATCGAATCGTCCGCACCCGGCGGAAAACGAACTGAAGCTCGCCATCAAGTACAATCCCGGCCTGAACGAGGCGAAACGGGCACTGGCCCTGCTGTACTTCCAGAACCGTGCCTACTCCCTGGCGATTCCACTCTTCAATGAATTGATCGAGGGTGCCGGGGCGGACCTCGAAACCCTCCTCCTCCTGAGCACCGCCCTTCTCAACACGGGTGAGGCGGACGAGGCGCACAAGGTCTTGTCGGAGGCGATACAAAGCTATCCCGACAATCCCGGCGCCAGGATAAACATGGCCCGCGCCCTCCTCATGAAACGGCAGCCGGAAGAGGCGCGAAAGATGATGGAGGCGGCGGCCGCCATCAATCCCGGAGACATCCAGCCCCGGCTGTCTCTCGCACAGTTCTACGAGGGGACGCGGCTGTACGATCTGGCAGAGGCCGCCTTTCTCGATATCAAGCGGGATTTTCCGGATAAGCCGGCCCCGTATCTGGCCCTCACACGCTTTTACCTGCGCAGAGATCGATTGGACGAATCAAAGGCGCTGCTGCGGGAGGCTACGGGGAGGGGACTGAAAGATCCCGCCCTGTTTCACGCCCTCGCCATCACCCAGCACAGGCAGAACGACCGTGCGGGCGCACTCCAGAGCTTCAAGGATGCCGTGGCCGCCGCTCCCGAGGATCAGAGAAGCTCGATCCTCCTGGCGGATTACTACATCGTCCTGAAGCAGTATCCCCAGGCCATAGAGACGTATGAGAAGATCATCGAAACATGGCCTGAGCTCTTGCCGGTCAAGGCAAAGATCGCCGAACTCCTCCTGGCCGAGAGACACGACGACCAGGCCTTGAAACATATCGAGGGGATCCTGAAGGAGGAGCCGGAATACGCCAGGGGCCACATCCTCCGCGGAATGCTGCTGAGGAGGGAGGGGAAGGTCTCCGAGGCCCGGGAGGAGTTCTCCATGGCCCGCGTCCTGGACCCCAAATCGGCGGAGGGACACTACTACTACGGTCTGACCTTCCTCGACGACCAGAAGTACGATATCTCTCTGTCCGAAATACTGCAGGCCCTTGAAAAGGACCCCGCCTCCCTGAGGATGCGCCTCACCCTCTCCTATATCTACCTCAGAACGGGGAAGACGGCACTGGCACTGGAAGAGCTCGACAAGATACTGAAGAGACAGCCCGGCGATGAGCAGGCCATGACCCTCCGGGCGTCGGCGTATATCCAATCCAGACAGTATGAAAAGGCCATATCCGATTACCGGGCCATCCTGAAGCAAAACCCCGATCTGCCCGCCATCAGATTTCAGCTGGCAGGGGTACACCGTCTCCAGGGAAAACTGGACGAGGCCCTGAGCGGTTTTCGTGAAACCCTGGAGACGTATCCCGACCCGGCCAGGCCCCTCCAAGAAATGGCAAAGATATATGTCGAGAGAAAACAGTACGGGGAAGCCATCGGCCTATGCGACGAGTATCTCGCAAAGCACCCGAAGGACCTGCAGGCATCCCTCGTCAAGGTTACCGTCTTCCTGAGCCAGAAGAACTATGGAGCGGCCAAGGGGCTTCTGTCCGGCCTGATCGCCGAGAATCCCGAGTCGGATCTTCCCCTG
>JAFGSH010000153.1 GCA_016934695.1 Deltaproteobacteria bacterium | reverse complement strand
GGTAAATCGACTCCTGCTATTCGTGCCACCTGTGCAACCTCCCGCCGGTTATCCCTGGCGCTGTTTATGTTTAGGGTTTTCGCATATGACCCTTACAACGCCACGTCTCTTGATGATCTTACACTTATCGCACATCTTTTTAACAGACGCTCTTACTTTCACTGTTCGTACACTCCATTCCCCTCTTACTTGGATCGATACGTAATCCTGCCCCGAGTGAGGTCATAGGGCGACAACTCCACTGTCACCTTGTCCCCGGGTAATATCTTGATGAAATGCATCCTCATCTTCCCCGAGATGTGGGCCAGAACGCGGTGACCATTCTCCAGCTCGACACGAAACATCGCGTTCGGCAAAGGTTCCAACACCGTTCCTTCAACAATGATAGCATCTTCTTTAGCCATGTCATCACCACTCTGCCAGGCATCCCGGCGGTATGGAAACCTTCTTCATGTCCTGCTGCTTAATATCACAGGCCCATCTCCGGTGACGGCTATCGTATGCTCAAAGTGGGCCGACAGGCTGCCATCTTCGGTTACCACGGTCCATCCGTCAGGCTTTACCTTCACCATGTAAGAACCCTCATTGACCATGGGTTCTATGGCAATCACCATACCGGCTTTCAGCTTGACCCCTCGGCCGCTCATGCCAAAATTGGGGACCGGCGGATCTTCGTGAAGATCCTTTCCTATTCCGTGGCCGACATAATCCCGTACCACCGAAAACCCGGCCTTCTCCGCATGGCTCTGTACCGCAGAGGATATGTCGCCTAACCTGTTTCCCTCCCGCGCCTTTTCTATGCCCCTGTACAGGGCCTCTTCCGTCACCTGCATCAACCGGGCAGCCGAAGCAGAGACCCTCCCCACGGCGACGGTGATGGCGGAATCCCCATAATATCCATCATAACAGACCCCGTAGTCAAGACTGATGATGTCCCCCTCCTCCAGGGGTCTGTCCGAAGGGAACCCGTGCACTACCTCCGAATTGAGCGAGGCACAGAGCGCGAAGGGGAATCCGCCGTACCCCTTGAAAGCGGGCCTGGCCCCCCTCTCCTGCGTCACGGTCTCGGCGTATGCATTCAACTCCGAAGTCGTGATCCCCGGTTTTACTTTTTCTCTTAAGCCCGCCAACACCTCCGCGACGATAGCATTACTCTCTCCCATCTTCCGCAGCTCTTCGGGAGATTTCAGAACGATCATCTGCCCTATCCCCTCATACTGTGTTGCACGTCAACGCCTTCTGCCGATTCTTCCTTTTTTCATAAATCCCTCGTACTGCCTGGTAAGCAGATGAGTTTCTATCTGGCCGGCAGTATCGAGAGCGACTCCGACAACGATGAGGAGCGCCGTCCCTCCAAAATAAAAGGGGACATTAAACCGACTGATAAGGATGCTCGGCAGGACACACACCGCGGATACATACATGGCACCGCTGAAGGTAAGTTTTGTCAAAACACTGTCTATGTACTCGGCGGTCTTTTTCCCCGGCCGTATGCCCGGAACGTAGCCGCCGTGTTTCTTCATGTTGTCGGCCACATTCACCGGATTGAAGGTGACGGCCGTATAGAAATAACAGAAGAAGATAATCAGTGCAACATAGAGGAGCTCATACACGACCCTTCCCGGCATCAGAAACTCCGACATCACCTTCATCCACGGATGCGGAACGAAGTTCGCAATGGTAGCCGGGAACATGATGATCGACGAGGCGAAGATCGGGGGGATAACCCCCGCCGTATTGATCTTCAGGGGCAGGTGGGTGGTCTGGCCGCCGTACATCTTTCTCCCGACGACTCTCTTCGCGTACTGTACAGGGATTCTCCTCTGGGCGCTCTCTACAAAGACGATCACCCCCACAACACCGATCATGAGCACGAGGAGAATCACGACGAAGAATATCCCCATCTCACCCGTGGACAGGAGCCTGAAGGTATTCACCACGGCTTCCGGTCCCCTGCAGACGATACCCGCAAAGATGATCAGAGATATTCCATTCCCGATCCCCTTTTCCGTAATTGTTTCTCCCAGCCACATGATAAAAGACGTCCCCGCCGTCAGCGTAATGACGGTCATGAGGCGGAATGCCCATCCGGGGGAAATGACGATGGAGAGCCCCGTGGGACCGGCCATATTTTCGAGACCCACCGCAATACCGAACCCCTGAATGATACTCAGGATAACGGTCCCATATCGCGTATATTGCGTTATCTTTCTCCGTCCCGCCTCTCCCTCTTTCGATAACCTCTCGAGATGAGGAACAGCGACCGTCAAAAGCTGCAGGATAATGGACGCGCTGATGTACGGCATAATGCCCAGGGCAAAGACGGAGAGAGTGCTCAGCGCACCCCCCGCAAACATGTCAAAGAGCCCCAGCAGAGAGTTTTTCGCCTGCTCGAAAAGCGCGGCAAGGGCCTGCGTGTCGATGCCGGGAGTCGGAACATGAACACCGATCCGGTACACGGCAAGGAGGAAAAAGGTGAATAGGATTTTCCTCTGCAGCTCCGGAATTTTTGTTATGTTCTTAAAACCACCGAGCATCAAACAACCTCTACCCTGCCGCCCGAGGCCTCTATCTTCTCCCGGGCGCCGCGGCTTACCGCGTTAGCCTTCACCGTCAACGGATGGTCGATCGTTCCCTTCCCGAGCACCTTGATTGCATCCCCGGTCTTCTTCACGATACCGCTTGTCACCAGGGCATCGGCGTCGACAACCGCATCCTTGGGGAATACACCCAACTGGCCGACATTCACGATAACGACGTCTCTTCGGAATCTATTGTAAAAGCCCCTCTTCGGCAACCGCCTGGAAAGGGGCATCTGCCCCCCTTCAAACCCGGGCCTCACACCTCCGCCCGAACGGGCATTCTGCCCCTTCGAACCCCGGCAGGATGTCCCGCCGTGGCCCGAACCATCGCCACGCCCTACCCGTTTTCTCTTCTTGGTTGCCCCTTCAGCGGGTCTCAATTCATTCAACTTCATGCGTCTTTCTCACATTCTTCCACGGAAACCAGATGGGCAACCTTTCTGATCATACCCCTGATTTCAGGAGTATCTTTCAGATATACCGTTTTATGCACCCTTCCGAGCCCCATCCCCCGAAGCACCTTTCTCTGTGTCTCAGGCCTTCCGATGAAACTTTTCGTCAGTTCGATCTTAAGCTGTTTCACAATCTACACTCCCCATACCATTGCTAGATCTCAGCAATATCCTTTCCCCGCAGGGAGGCTATCTGTTCAGGACTCCTCAGACTTCTCAATCCCGCCATCGTGGCCTTGACGAGATTATGGGGGTTATGCGAACCGAGACATTTGGTCAGTATATTCTGAACCCCCGCCACCTCGAGGATGGCCCTGACCGCTCCGCCCGCAATAAGACCCGTCCCTTTGGAGGCGGGTTTCAAAAGGACCTTTCCGGCCCCGTAGTGCCCTATCACCTCGTGAGGGATGGTCCCGTCAGCAATGGACACCCTCACAATGTTCCTCTTGGCCATCTCCATACCCTTCCTGATGGCTTCAGGAACCTCCTGTGCCTTCCCCAATCCGACACCGACAGAGCCGTTACCGTCACCAACCGCCACTACGGCACTGAACCGGAATCGCCTGCCGCCTTTTACCACCTTGGCAGTCCTTTTGATCTTTATCACCTTGTCAAGAAGTTCGTTCTCTTCCATATCTTCCTTATCCGGCTTCAAAAACTTATAATTTTATCCCCATCTCCCGCACGCCTTCCGCAAGACATTTCACCCGTCCATGATAGAGAAAGCGGCCCCTGTCAAAGACGGCCTCTTTGATATCCTTTGCAAGGAGGTTCTTCGCCAACAGCTTCCCGACCTCCCTGGCCGCCTCGACCTTCTTGAGTCCCCTGGAACTTTCCCTGAGCTCCTTGTCCAGTGTCGATGCCTGTGCAAGGGTCCTCCCCACATCGTCGGCAATAGCCTGGACATATATACGTCTGGAACTGCGAAAGACCGAGAGGCGCGGCCGCGTCTCGGTGCCGAAGATCTTGCTTCGCACCCTTTTTTCGCGCCTTACTCGTATCTTTTTCAATCTTTTCGTCGATGCCACAGCACATCCCTCTATATGATAGTTTTACGTCCCCGCAGACTTCCCTACCTTCTTCCTTACATATTCGCCTGCGTACCGCACTCCCTTCCCCTTATACGGTTCGGGAGTCTTTAAATCCCGTATCTGGGCCGCGACCCTGCCGACCAGTTCCTTATCGATCCCCGAAACCACCACGTTGACCTGCTTGTCGACCTTGACCGCTATCCCTTCCGGTATCGCGTATTCCACGGGATCGGAATAACCGATCAGGAGTTTGAGCACGTTCCCCTGCACCTCCCCACGGTACCCGACACCCACGATCTCCAGAGCCTTTTCAAATCCCGCGCTCACACCCGTTATCATATTGGCCACCAAGGTCCTGACAAGACCATACAGGGATCTCCCCCTACGATCATCGGACAGAACCTTGACAAGGGCGACACCTCCCTCCAACACGACCTCAACGCCTGCCGGGATTTCCATGGAAAGGGTTCCCCTGGGACCCTGCGCCGTCATTAAAGAACCGTCCTGCGTGATCTTTACACCGTCAGGAATAGCTATCGGTTTCTTCCCAATTCTCGACATGAACACATCTCCCGCTTCATCTCAACCTGTTTTCACCACACATTACAGAGAATCTCACCGCCCATGTTCAACGCCCGAGCCTGTTTGTCGGTCATGATCCCCTTGGAGGTTGAAAGGATTGC
>JAFGSH010000152.1 GCA_016934695.1 Deltaproteobacteria bacterium | reverse complement strand
AGGATCTGGTTGACCCCGAAGGGCTTGTCCGTCATATCCCTGATCTGCCTGATATTCTCGCGGGTCTCCTGAGGCGTGCACCGGGCCGTGGCCAGGATCCCCAGGCCCCCGGCGTTGCAGACCGCCGAGATCAGATTCGGTTCCGTAATCCAGTTCATCCCCGCAAGCATGATCGGGTGCTCTATCCCGAACATCTCCGTCATTCGTGTCTTGAACATGCATATCTCCTTTTTACACAGATACTCCGTCTTTCCCCGAACGGGATACCCCGGCAGGGTTACCAACCGTTACAGTTCCCAGGCCGCCCGCGCCCCCTCCTCGGTGGCCTCGATGATCCGCCGGGCGCCGGCGGCGTCGCCGACCACCGTGCAGGGGATCTTCGCCTCCTCGAGAGCCGCCCTGAGGCCGTCTCTCGGTCTAAGCCCCACGGCAATCACTACCTGGTCGATGGGAGATAGCCTCGTTTCCTCCCCTGCCGTCTCGATCACCGCACTCCCGTCGTCGATGGCCTTCACCGTCGTACTGAAGAGGAGGAGGGCCTTCTTGTCCCGCAGCCGCTTGTGCAGCATGTACCCGTGGGAGGTGATCTTCCGGACCGGCGAGCGCTTGAGCATCTCGACCAGGGTCACCCGGCTCCCCCGCTCGCTCAGGTAGTCCGCCGTCTCCATCCCGATCAGACCCCCGCCGACGACCAGGACGTTCTCTCCGGGCTTCACGGAGCCGTCCAAGACCTGCCAGGCATCGCAGACCTCCGGACGGTCGATACCCGGCACATCAAGGGCGATCTTCTCCCCGCCCGCGGCGAGGATCACTGCCCCGGGTCTCCCTTCGCGTACCATCGATTCCGTCACCTCCGTCCCCGTCCTGATCGTCACCCCCGCTTTTTTCACCTGATCGATCAGCCAGTCGATCCACTCGCCGTAGGGCACCTTGTGCGGCGGCCTGCGGGCGTAGCGGATCTGGCCGCCCAGCTCCGCATCCTTCTCATAGAGGGTGACGGTGTGCCCCAGGCGGGCCGCCTCGTAGGCCGCCGTCAGGCCGGCGGGACCACCCCCCACGACCCAGACGTTCTTCGAGGTCGCCGACGGCCCTTCGGGGTAGATCGTCTCCTGCCCCGTCTCGGGGTTGATGGCACAGCGAATGTTCCCCTCGCCGAGGATCAGCCGCTCGATACACCCCTGGTTGCAGGCGAGGCATTTCCGGATATCTTCCGTCCGCCCTTCCCGCGCCTTGATCAGGAAATCCGGGTCCGCCAGGAACTGGCGTCCGAAGGCGACCAGATCGGCATCGCCGCGCCCGATGATCTCGTCCGCCAGGGCCGGATCATTGAAGCGCCCCACGGCGATAACCGGAACATCCACTACATCCTTGACCTTCCGGGCAAGCCAGGCGTTGAAGCCGGGCTCGTACTCGATGGGGGCGCTGGTGATCCCGCCGGGGCTCCCGTGGGTCCCGAAGGAGGCGTGGATGATGTCAACCCCCGCGGAGACGAAATCGGGGAGGATGGTCTGCATGTCGTCCGCCGTGTACCCGCCCTTGATGAACTCCTCCGTGGAGATCCGAATTGATACGGGGAATGCGTCCCCCACCTCTCTCCGGACCGCCTCGATGACCTCGACGACGAAGCGAGCCCGCTCCTTCAGGGTGGCCCCGCCGTACTCGTCGGTCCGCTGGTTCGACAATGTCGAGAGAAACTGGGTGAGAAGGTAGCCGTGGGCGCAGTGAAGCTCTACGCCGTCGAACCCGGCCTCGCGGGCTCTCCGGGCCGCCGATCCGAAGGCGGCGATCGTCTCCCTGATGTCGTCGATCGTCATCTCCCTCGGGGGAATCTGATAGATGAGACTGGGGATCGCCGACGGCCCCACGGCCCTTCCCTTGCTCAGCATGTGCAGGCTCTCGCGTCCCGCGTGATGGACCTGCATGAAGATCTTACTCCCTGCCTCGTGGGCTACCTCGACCAGCTTCGCGAGGCCCGGTATAAACCGGTCATCATAGGCCCCGAGCTGCGTGTTGATCGCGATCCCGTCGGGGTGGGCGGCGACGATCTCAGTGATGATCAGTCCCGGACCGCCTCGGGCGCGCCGTCTCAGATAGGCGATATTGGCCTCGCTCACCGTCCCATCCGCGTTTCCCAGGTTCGTCCCCATGGGGGGCATCACCACGCGGTTCGGTATCTCCACACCCTTCACGGTGATCGGAGACAGGATATGTTGCAGTCGATTCATGGTTCCACTCCTTTCAACAGATGTATCTGACCTGTTTCCACGGGAG
Source organism: Deltaproteobacteria bacterium (assembly GCA_016934695.1). Next base: position 1,901 of record JAFGSH010000152.1, on the reverse strand, counting down.
GGGTATTCACCGCTCCCATATGGTTCGCATACAAAATAAAGATCAGCGCTGCATGTCCTTCAGAAACCGTTTGAACAGCACCTTCTCCTCGAGCCCGAACCGGCTCAGGGCCTCTTCGTTCGCATCGTCCGTCTCACGCTCCAGGATCGGGATATGCTCCTTCGCCTTGGGCGTCAGGTAGAGTTTCAGCGACCGTTTGTCCTCTTCGGATGACTCCTTGACGATCCACCCGCCGTCGGACAGCCGATCCAGGATACCCGAAAGGGTCGCATTGTCGAGGGTCAGCCGTTTCCCCAGTTCCCCGGCCGAGACCCCTTCCGCTTCGGAGAGGGCGAATATGACCAGATGCTGAGACGGGGTGAGACCATAGCTCTGGAGCCGTTTCTTGTATTGCCCGTAGACATTCTGATGGGCCTTCGAGAGAAGAAACAGGATGCAGTCGTCGCAGTAATGCACGGATACCCAACCTCATATAGTTTGTACGCTAAATATCAGAGGGGAATCGGGGTGTCAATCGGAAAATGCAGGGTGCCTTGCCAGACACGGCCCTGCGCCCTCTTCCTCATCCCCGTGACGTTCCCCCGGCCGGGCCGGGAACGGGATCATCGAAATTGTCTGCCCATGCGGCCCCAAAAACATTGACATGACCGCGCCCCTGTGCTAGGGGAAGTCGATTTCTTTTACCGGAACGTTTGCCCTCTCCCGGCGGGCGGTCCCGGCGGGCGGACCGCCATTCGGAAGGCCTTCCCGCGAAAACGGACGGAATGGAGAGGGGCCGGCAGGGAAGGGAGGAAAAAGGGATGACCCTTCGCGAGATAGCCGATCTACTGGACGCCAAGGTTCTGGTAGGAGGGGATCACCTGGATATAGAGGTAAAAACCGCCTTCAGCGCCGACCTGATGAGCGACGTCCTCGCCTTTGCGAAGCCGGGGAGCATCATGATCACCGGCCTCACCAATCCCCAGATCGTCAGAATCGCGAGTATCGTGGATAATTCCGCAATCCTGGTGGTCCGGGGAAAGGTCCCCCCCGAGGAGACGCTGGCCCTGGCGGAAGAGCTGGACATCCCCGTTCTTTCCACACGATACATCCTCTTCGAGACATCGGGGAGGCTGTACGCGAACGGGATCGTGGGTTGCGTCAGGAAGATCGAAGGTCCGGAAAGCGTTGTTCCGTTATGACTCAGGAGTGCGAATGCTCCTTTCCCGTCGAGGGGGAACGTTTCGACCAGGCGGGGAAGGTCTCCGTTGAAGTAAAGAAGGCGTTGAAGAAGGTCGGGGTCCCGGATGATATCCTGCGCAGGGCAGCGATCGCGACGTATGAGTCGGAAGTAAATATCATCTCCTACGCCATCCACGGGACGGTCAATCTCCAGGTGACGGAGGACCACATACTGCTCGACATACAGGACATCGGTCCCGGGATAGACAATATCGAACAGGCCATGGAACAGGGATACTCCACGGCCAACGACAGGATACGGGAGATGGGATTCGGGGCGGGGATGGGCCTCTTTAACATAAAGAACTGCTCCGACACCTTCGAGATATCGTCGGAACAGGGGAAGGGAACCCATCTCAGGATCCTGATCAACAGGTGAGACAAATGGATGTGGCTTTTCTGGTGGAACAACTGGGCCTCACGGTACGGTGCGGCGGGGACCGGCTGGACAGAGAGGTGTCGGGCGGGTACGTGGGCGATCTCCTGAGCAACGTCATGGCGGGGAGCGGGAGTGGCGACGTCTGGATCACCTGCCAGACACACCAGAACATCGTAGCGGTGAGCGTCCTGAAGGAGCACGCGGGGATCATCCTCACCCAGGGGAGGGAGCCGGACGCGGATACCGTCGAACGGGCCTCGCAGGAGGGGATACCGATCCTGGTGACCGGGCTGTCCGGGTT
>JAFGSH010000151.1 GCA_016934695.1 Deltaproteobacteria bacterium | reverse complement strand
GTTGGCCTTTCCCCGGGTTCCCTCGTCCATATCGGCGAAAGGATGACCGAAACGGTAACGATCACCGTCATGGACTATGATCAGTCGACCTTCAGGGAACAGAGGGTAGAGACCGTCGAAGAGAGTTTCCCCTTCAAGGCATCCCCCACGGTGACGTGGATCAATATCGACGGCCTGCATGAAGTCTCCGTGATCGAAAGGATCGGTGAGCACTTCGGGGTCCATCCCCTGATCCAGGAGGACATCCTCCACACATCCCAGCGCCCGAAGATGGAGGATCTCGACACCTATATCCTCGTCATACTGAAGATGCTGCGATACGACGATGAGGCGCACGCCATCAGAACCGAACAGGTCAGCATTATCTTGGGGGCAAACGTCGTCATCTCCTTTCAGGAATCAGCCGGGGATGTCTTCAATCCCCTGCGTGACAGGATACGGAACAGGAAAGGCCGAATCAGGCTGATGGGGGCGGACTATCTCGCCTATGCCCTCCTCGACTCCATCGTGGATCACTACTTCATCCTCCTGGAGAAGTGCGGCGAACGGATTGAACTCTTGGAAGAAGAACTGGCCTTGAATCCGAAGCCGGAAACACTGCAGGCCATTCATGATTTAAAACAGGAAATCATATTTCTGCGAAAGTCGGTCTGGCCGCTCAGAGAGGTGATCAGCGGCCTGGAACGGGTTGAATCGCCCCTGATCAGCGATGACATTTCACCGTATCTGCGGGATCTATACGACCACACGATCCAGGTGATCGATTCCGTGGAGACCTATCAGGATATCCTCTCCGGGATGATCGATCTCTATCTCTCGAGTGTGAGCAACAAGATGAACGAGGTAATGAAAGTCCTGACCATCTTCGCCTCCATCTTTATCCCCCTTACCTTCATGGCGGGGATCTACGGGATGAACTTCGAGTTCATGCCCGAACTCAAAATCCGCTGGGCCTATCCCGTTCTCTGGGGCCTGATGATTGCCGTCGCTGTGGGCCTGCTCGCCTTTTTCAAGAGAAAGAAGTGGCTGTAGCCATAGATGGTTACAGCCCTTGCATCGTCTTTCTCTCTTTCCCCGGGTGGAGCATTCTCGATTATTCGATATCTCCGAGATACTCCTTTTCGAGATACGTGAAGTCGATCTGATCGTCCCGATAGGGGAGCGACTCGCGTATCGGCTCCGGGATCGGGCCCCACTTCGATTCGAAATCTTCCAAGAATGTCCGGCGACCCCGCAGGAAATCGGCTACCTTGCTCTTGAGGAGTCCCTTGTCGTGAAATTTAGGATAGGCGTTCATCAGGTCCATGTTCGCCCGGTCGCTCTTGATCGGGTTGTGGTATCCCAAGTGATCCGGTTCGGAGCCGAATCGAAGCTGAACTCGCAGAATATCGGCGTACGAGGCAAGCGACTGGCGCAGGGACACCTTCAGGCCGTTCTCGCCGATGGTCCCCGTATTGGCCAGGTAGCATTTGATCCGGTTCTTCTTGATGATCTCATAGAAGAGCAGGGCGTGTTCCAGCCGGTCCCCCACCAGAAAGGGATCGAGAAAAACGACACGCTTGAATTTTCCGGCCTCTTCGGGGTTCCCCCCCGAGCTCTCGATCGATTCGCCGTAGATGAACTGCATGGTCGCCTGTTCGGGCGAGAGCCGCGATATGACATTGGCGAGGGGATTTCGCGTCAGCAGAATAATGTAGTCGAGCCGGTCGGCCCGCAGGCCTTTACTGGCAATTCCCAAACGATCCCGCCTGACGACGGCACGGCCGTTCCCCGTCTTGCTGGTGTCCTTGAAATCGGGGGTATAGGGGTAGCGTGAGATGGCGACGTTTTCGAGAAAGACATCGTCTCCAAGGACGGCGCGCAGGATTTCCGGCTGGCTCTCATCGAGTCCTTCCGTCTTGATATAGACCCCGCCCTGTTCAAACGCCGCATAGCTTCCGTCCATCCCGATGATCCCCCCGTCATCACCGATCATCTCAGAGGATTCTCGAGGCAGTTTCGCCAGCTTCCGGCAGAGTGTCGTGGTCTTCCCCGTCGCCGTCAGACCGGAGATACCGGTGACCCGTTCCTGCAGTTCCGGCCGCTCCGTTTCGAGATCATAGATCCAGAGGTGGTCGCGCCGCGCCCCGCAGTGCAGAAATATCCCCTGTTGATCGATCGCCTTCACCCGCCATCCCTCGAACTGGAAGATACCCTTCTTCGCTTCGCCCAGATAGATGGTGTTGCGACAGATCTTCACCTGGTCCCCGCGCTTGTCCCCCATCCAGAGGCGGATGGTGACATCCTTATCGAGCAGTTTCTTGAATTTATTGGGTTCGAAGGAATCGTCGGTAAAGAAGATGATGGTATAGGTCGGTTTTTCGACAACCCGTGCCGCCGGGATGTCTTCGAAGAGGAGCTTTAGCCCGTAAGCGATCTGCGCATAGGCAGCGGGCATTATGAAGCGCGCCGTCACTCCGTCACTGCCGTCACCTACGATGGTATCGAGAGAGAGGATCTTTTCCTTTCCGAGGCATTCAACGGCCTCCGAGGCAAGGGCCTTTTCCTCGTCGCCGAAAGGATTATCCACACTGTTTTTCGTATGAGGAGCCGATCGCGACATAGGCTCCGAATCGGCGGCAACGGAACCCAGATTCGTCTGGATCACCCCCTCCTGCAGGAGGGCAAGCTCCTTGAGCTGTCCAAGCGATTTCCCTTCGATCAATCTTCCGGCATTCTTGGCGTCGCAATAGATCTTCTCGGCAGCCTGCTTGAAGTAATTTGCCATACACACTCCTGATTTTACTTTTGTTATTTATAGCACACGTGCAATCGAAAAGCCAGCCCTGTAGACGCTTCCAGAGGCATGTTGGACGTGTTGCCGAAAATCCCTTCGCGAAAGGACGATGAAAAGGCCCTCTCTCCTTCCGGCGAGAGGGCCTTTCGTGTTTCAAAATGCCGAACGTGGGGCTGTTATTTGAATTTCAGGCTCTGCGGAACTCCCTTATCGGAATCGTCGGAAGTGGTAAGCGATACGTACACCCACTTGCCGTCCTTATAGGCCGAAACGATTCTCGTCAAGAGCGGCATCCACCCCTGATACGACCACGAGAGCACCGACATGCTGGCTGGGGTCCCGCAGCCCAGTGTTATGGCCGTGGTCTCCTTGACCTGGGAATCCGCGTCCTGAGCCTTGTCCAACAGCGCCTTAAAGCTCTTTCCGTTCACATCCGCCAAGGCCACACCGTCGGGAACGTCCTTGACATTGATACCCATAATGGGAAGGCTGCCACCCATCTTCGTCTCAAAAGTCACATCGGTATTGCCGCTTGGATCCCATCCCTCCGGATAGGTAACGCTGAAAGCGGGCGCCTTGTCATAGACAAACTCGGCCGCCGACGCCGAGAACGCGCATACCACCACAAACACCACCGTCAAGAATAATGCTGCTACACCCTCTTTACGTAATCTCATCTACATCTACCTCCTTTTTTGTAAAATTCATCCTCCCCACCGAGAGGCACGGAACAACCGGGTACTCAGGTCCGCTAAAAAATGAACGATTGTTCGAAACATCTACTCCCATTATACATTTGTGTCAAGAAATATTGTGGATTTTGCCATTCAGCTTTGGGCGGGGTTGTTTTTGATGATGCTGGTCGGGGCGGCAGGATTTGAACCTGCGACATCCTGCTCCCAAAGCAGGCGCGCTACCAGGCTGCGCTACGCCCCGTCTGTAAACCTACTGTTGTTCCACCCTCCCCCGGAGATTCTTTTTGAGCTTGGCAAAGGCGATCCCCCGGTGGCTGATCCTGTTTTTCGTTGCAGGATCAAGCTCGGCGACCGTCACGCCGTATTTCGAAACGATAAACACGGGATCGTAGCCGAAACCCCCGCTCCCGGAAGGCCTCTGGCTGATGGTACCCCGTAATTCCCCTTCAAAGATCTCGTATGTCCCGTCCGTTTCGTACAAGACCAAGACACACCGGAAGACCGCCCCTCTTTCCCCCGGGGGGATTCCTTCCATTGTTTTCAGAAGTTTAGAAATATTTCTCTCGTCCGTCGCTCCTGTCCCCGAATACCGGGCCGAATGGACGCCGGGTGCCCCTCCAAGGGAGTCGACCTCCAGACCCGAATCGTCGGCGATAACGATCTCGCCCGTATATTCCGCAATGGCGCGTGCCTTCTTCAGTGCGTTTTCACGAAACGTCCGGCCGTCTTCTCTGATGGAGGGAGCGTCGGGATAATCATGCAGCGACAGGAGATCGAAATCCACCTCTTCGAGCAAGGCAGTGAGCTCTCGTATTTTCCCTTTGTTTTTTGAGGCGAAAACTATTTTTTGCTTCTCGCGTCCGGTCATGGGCGGTTATCACAGGGAACGTGTCGGAACCGTTACAGCTCTCCGAGCAGTTCCTTCTGCCTTTCAATAAGTTGGGAGATGCCCACCGTTGCAGTATCGATCATCCTGTCAAGGAGATCCCGGCTGAAAGGCTCCGCCTCCGCTGTGCCCTGGATCTCGACAATGCCTCCATTTCCGGTTATAACGACATTCATATCGACGTCGGCTTTTGAATCCTCCGCGTAGTCGAGGTCGAGGAAGACCTCCCCGTCGGTGATCCCCACACTGATCGCGGATATGAAGTCCTTTACGGGGAACTCCGCTATGACTCCTTCGTCTCTCAGCCGACGCACTGCGTCCACGAGGGCGATAAATCCCCCGGTTATCGACGCCGTCCGCGTGCCGCCGTCGGCCTGCAGGACATCACAGTCGATGAAGAAAGTCTTCTCGCCGAAGAGATCCATATCCGTCACGGAACGCAGTGATCGGCCTATCAGTCTCTGTATCTCGTGCGTCCTCCCTCCGATTCTGCCGCTCGTCGATTCCCGCGTATTCCTCTGGGGCGTGGACATGGGCAACATGGCATATTCCGCCGTCAGCCATCCCTTCCCCGAGTTCTTCAAGAAGGACGGCACCCTGTCCTCCAGCGAGGCGGTGCATATCACCCGGGTATTTCCCATTTCTATAAGCGCCGATCCCTTCGCACTCGGCAGAAAATCCCTGGTTATCGTTATCCGCCGCATCTTGTTCCATCTGCGGCCGTCCGCCCGTGTCATGATGCCCCACCGGTCAGAAAATATTCTTTTACGCTCCTGGACAACATATCGGCAACAGCTTTCTGGATATCCGGATCTCTCAACTTTCTCCGATCTTCAATCTCCGTGGAAAAGCCCATCTCGAGCAGGATGGCCGGCGCCGACAGAGACTGCAGGATGCGTACCGGTGCATCCCTCAGCCCCCTCCCCCTTCTCGGGAAGATCTCCCCCATGTTTTTCTGGACTATCTGGGCAAACAGGACACTGCTATTCAGGCGTTTGGTCTGCTCCATATCCTTCAGTATCTCTCCGGGATCATTCGTTTTAGAGGATGGAGCTGTTATTCCGAGATAGTAGAGCTCGTATCCACCCGCCTTCTGTCCAAAGGCGGCATTGATATGGAGACTGATAAAGAGATCCGCATCCGATTCCTCAGAAACCTTTTTCCGTTCCGCCGGGGAGACATCCCTGTCATCCGATCGTGTGAGGCGGACCTCCATGTCGGTACCGGACAGATTTTTCTTCATCATCCTCGCAACGGCGAGGGTTATATCCTTTTCGTAGGTGCTGCGGGACAGCTTTACTCCGCCATCGTCCCCCCCGTGGGCCGGATCGATTACCACCATATGCCCCGCCGCGCCCGCCGATAGGGGAACCAACCATGTCAAGATGATCAGTGCCCGTACTATGTTTCTTGATCTCGTAATCATTTCACCCTCATTTACAATGACCATTCCCTGCGCGCACTTAGTACAGCACATTAGTGCCGGGTGTCAATAGTTTCAAGCACCTTGTTCTTTCCCCGGCCATGAAAAGGTTCTTTCATCCGTTCCACGGATGAAACGCTCTTCAACTTATTAAGCTCGGAGAAAACCAGATTAAGCTGGTTCAGATTCTTGATATCCAGCTGAAAATTGCAGATCGCATAATTACCCGGTGTTGCATCGACGTTGACATACGTTATGTTGATTCCCAAGGCATATATGACATTGCTCAATTCGGACAAGAGACCTTTCTTGTCTATACAGGTTACCCTGATACCGACCGAGAAGGTTTGCTTCTCATCCACGCTCCACTGCGCCGGGATGATCCTCTCGGGGTCCATATCCTGTATCCTGGGACAGTTGGCCATATGGACGGTGATGCCCCTCCCCCGCGTGACGCAGCCGACTATCTCATCCCCGGGGAGAGGACTGCAGCACTTTGCGAACCGTACCAAAACGTTATCGATGCCGGTAATGGAGATACCCGCGTCGGAAGGGTGCTTGCGGAATCTGTCCTTCACCCTTTCGAGTATTCCCCTTTTTTCTTCTTCCTCCTCCTCGACATGCAGCACTTGATGCACTACATGTTTCGCCGACAATTTTCCGTACCCGATGAGGGCCAGCATGTCATTCACCGTCGGCAGTGAATATTCCTCCAATGCGGAGCTGAATTCGTTGGCCTTGACCATCTGGCTGAATTTCAGGTGGTGCCTCTTGAGTTCTTTCTCAAGGATGTCTCTCCCGAGGGCGATGCTCTTCTCACGCTCCTCCGTCTTGATCCACTGTTTTATCTTAGATATGGCGCGCGAGGTGACCGCATACTTCAACCAGTCTTTACTGGGGTAGTGCCCGGCCTGGGTCATCACCTCGACGGTATCACCATTCCGGAGCTTGTATTTCAGCGGCACGATGGTCCGGTTCACCTTCGCCCCGATGCACTGGTTCCCCACATCGGTATGGATGCTGTAGGCGAAATCGATCGGCGTGGCCCCCTTCGGAAAGGACTTCACGTCTCCCTTGGGGGTGAAGACGTAAACCTCGTCCGGGTAGAGGGCCAGCTTCAGGCTTTTCATGAACTCCCGGGCATCCTTGTGTTCCTTCTGCATATCGAGCAGTTCTCTGAGCTTGTTGATCTGATCTTCATCCCCGGTGGGAAGGGTCTTCCCCTCTTTGTATTTCCAGTGGGCTGCAATCCCCTTTTCCGCCCATTCGTCCATCTCCTTCGTCCGTATCTGAATCTCCACCCGTTCGCCATACGGACCGATCACCGTCGTATGGAGGGAGCGGTAGTTGTTCGCTTTGGGCATCGCGATGTAGTCCTTAAAACGCCCGGGCACGGGTTTCCAGAGAGAGTGGATGACGCTGAGCACCTCATAGCACTTCCGCTCCTCGTCCGAGTCGAGGATGATTCTGAAGGCGGTGAGATCATATACTTCATCGAAGTTGATGCGCTGCTCATGCATCTTCTTAAAAATACTGTAGAAATGTTTTGACCTTCCCCTGACCTCACCCTTGATGCCGAAACTCTCTATCTTTTCACGGATGATGTCCTTGACCTCTTCCGTGTACCGGTCACGCGCTTCCTTCTTCATGTCCACCCGCTCAGCCAGTTCACTGTACCCCTCCGGGTGGAGATACTTGAATGACAGATCTTCGAGTTCGTCCTTTATCCAGTTGATGCCCAGACGGGCGGCCAACGGAGCGTAAACCTCAAGGGTCTCCTGGGCTATAAATCTCTGTCTGTCCGCCGGCTGAAAATCCAGGGTGCGCATATTGTGAAGCCTGTCGGCCAGTTTTACCAGCAGGATCCGGATATCGGAGGACATCGCCAGTATCATCTTCCTGAAGTTCTCTACCTGCCGTTCCAACTGGTCTCCAAAGGTTATCTTGCTGATCTTGGTCAGACCGTCCACGAGAAAGGCGACATCCTTACCGAAGGCCTCCTCTATCTGTTCGAGTGTGGCGAGGGTGTCCTCAACGGTATCATGGAGCAGACAGGTAATGATTGTGGCGGCATCAAGGCCCATTTCCACCAGCATCCCCGCTACTTCCAGGGGGTGGATCAGGTAGGGTTCACCCGACAGGCGAAGCTGCCCGTGGTGGACGGATGCTGAAAAGATGTAGGCCTTCTCTATCATCTCGAGGTCTTTCCGCGAGAGATATCTCTGGCCTTCTTCCAATATGTCGGTTATCCGTATCATTCTTGAATCTCGAATTCAGGGTCTCACGCTCGATCCTTCGAGGTCACCGGAAGAGCAGAGACTTGAGACCCGAACGCCGCATCCCTGCATCTACATCTCAGCTACGATGCGGGTTATGGTATCGCTGACCGTTTCAATCGGTATTGTTTCAACCTTTCCGGATTTCCGGAATTTTATCTCTACCGCCCCCCCGGCGAGGCCCTTCGGACCCACCGTAATCCTGAGGGGCATCCCTATCAGATCGGCATCCTTGAACTTGACGCCCGCCCGCTCGTCCCTGTCATCCAGCAAGACCTCCACGCCATCCGCGACAAGGTGCCCGTACAACTCTTCCGCGACCCGCGAGGTCTGCTCATCGTTTATGTTTACGGGTGTAATGATAACGTGGAATGGCGCGATTGAAAGGGGCCATATTATTCCGTTTTCGTCATGACTCTGCTCGATACATGCGGCGACCGTCCTCCCGATCCCGATTCCGTAACACCCCATGATCATGTGTTTTTCCTTGCCGTCACTGTCCAGGAAGGTGGCGTGCATCGCCTCGCTGTACTTGACGCCGAGTTTGAATACGTGTCCCACTTCGATGCCCCTGGCGATCCTGATCTCTCCCCCGCAGCGCGGGCATGGGTCCCCTTCCCGTATGATCCTCAGATCCGCATACTCGGTTATCTGGAAGTCCCGTGGCCTGTTACAGTTCTTTATGTGGTAATCTTCTCTGTTACCTCCCACGACAAAATTCTTCATCCCGAGGAGGGAGTAGTCCGCAATAATCCGGCAGGTGATCCCGATAGGCCCGGCAAAGCCCCGGGGAGACCCGGTAATCTCCATGATGATGTCGTCCGTTGCGAGTTCAAGGGAGTCACACCCCAGGTAATTCTTCAGCTTTATCTCGTTGATCTCCTCATCGCCCCTCACCAGCACGGCCACGGGGCCGGCGTCACAGACAAATAGCATCGTTTTCACAACGTCATGGGGCTCCACACCGAGAAACGCGCAGACCTCTTCGATTGTTCGCGCATCGGGGGTATGTACCTCCTCCAGCGGCAGATATTCTGCATCCGTGCCTTCTTCTTGTTCCGGCCGGGAGCACTCGGCCTTCTCAAGGTTTGCGGCATAGGCGCATGAGGTGCAGTGGACCATCGCATCCTCCCCGGAATCGGCCGTCACCATGAATTCATGGGAAAAACTGCCCCCGATATTGCCGCTGTCCGCTTCCACCGGCCTGAAGTGGAGTCCGCACCGTTCGAATATCCGGTTGTAGGCATCGAACATCTTCCGATAGCTCTCCTCCGCCCCCTTATCTGTGGCGTCGAAGCTGTAGGCATCCTTCATCCCGAATTCCCTGGATCGCATGACACCGAACCGCGGGCGGATCTCATCGCGGAATTTTGTCTGGATCTGGTAGAGATTCCGGGGGAGCTGCCGGTATGTCTGTATCTCATCGCGCACCAGCGCGGTTATCACCTCTTCGTGCGTCGGTCCGATGCAGTAGTCCCGGTTGTGCCTGTCTTTCAACCTGAGCAGCTCCTTCCCGTACATATTCCAGCGCCCCGACTCCATCCAGAGCTCCGCCGGCTGAACGGCGGGGAGAAAGACCTCCTGCGCACCCGCCCGGGTCATCTCTTCGCGCACGATGCTTTCCACCTTCCTGATCACGCGGTATCCCAGGGGCAGGTATGAATATATCCCGCCGGCCAGTTTCCGTATCATTCCCGCCCGCAGCATCAGCTGATGGCTTACGATCTCCGCATCGGAAGGCGTCTCCTTCGTGGTCGGCAGAAACATCTCTGAATAGCGCATCACTCCTCCTCGTTTCCTCTCGATTGATATCGATTGTCCCTGATCATGGCCTGAACCTCATCCATCAGGGCATCGGCAAACTCTTCCTCCCGTATCTTCCGAACGACCTTTCCCTTCTTGAAAAGGAGCCCCGTCCGGCGTCCCGCCGCGATACCGATGTCCGCTTCAGCGGCCTCTCCCGGCCCGTTAACGACGCATCCCATCAGCGCAATCGTAAAGTATTCCTTTATATCTGAGAGCCTGTATTCCATCTCTTCGACCAGCCGGAACAGGTCCACCTCGCACCGCCCGCAGGTGGGACAGGAGATGATATCGGGGCCCACTTTCCGGATATTCAAGGCCCTCAAGATGCCATATGCGACGCCGACCTCCGCGACAGGATCACCCGTTATCGAAACCCGTATGGTGTCCCCGATCCCCTCGTGCAGGAGAATCCCGATGCCGATGGATGACTTGACGGCTGCATTGACGAGACTCCCCGCCTCGGTCACCCCGAGGTGGAGAGGATAATCGGTGGCCTCCGAGAGTGCCCGGTTCGCCGCTATCATGGCGGGGACATCGGATGCCTTCACCGACAGTTTGATGGCGTGAAAATCCATCTCTTCAAAGAAGCGCACATTTCGCAGGGCGCTTTCGACAAGCGCGGCCGCCGTTGGAGCGCCGTACCGGGCGAGAATATCCTTTTCAAGAGAACCGGAGTTGATTCCGATGCGGATCGACACCCCCCGCTTCCGCGCCGCACGAACAATCTGTCCTATCTTATCCCTTCCGATATTTCCGGGGTTTATCCGGATGCAATCGGCGCCGTTTCTGATGGCGCCGATTGCGAGTCGATAGTCGAAATGTATGTCCGCGACCAGGGGAATCGTTATCCGCTCTTTGATCTTGGAGACCGCCTGGACCGCCTCCTCATCGGGGACAGCCACGCGGACGATTTCACACCCCGCGCCGGCCAGTCTTTCGATCTGGGCAACCGTGGTCTCCACGTCTCTCGTGTCCGTACAGGTCATCGACTGGACGGCAATCGGTGCATCGCCTCCGATGGTAACCGAACCGACGGAGACCGGCCGTGTCTTCTTCCTTGTTTGGTTCATGGTCTTCTCGAGAAAATTTCGGTCCTCGGCAAGAGGCGCCGTCTCTTGATATCTATAGCACGAACGCCATCGAAGGGCAATGAGCGAATGTCGCTAACGGCGGGAAAGTGCATGCTTTCAAGAGACAAGAAGCGGGCCGCCTCCTGATCTGAAGGTATGCCTCTCACCCTGTCATCGATATTCCGGGAGGTTCATCTCATCCGCATTGACGATACTGGGGGCCGCCTTCGGCGGATCATCCTCCAGGAAGGGCAGGACGTCGCTTCTCTTCCACACCGGATATCCCATGAGGATTCCCGCAACATTTCGTGCCGCAAGGACGCCCATCCCTTCCCTTGTCCAGCCTGTCGCCGACCCGAGATGGGGAACCATGACCACGTTGTCGAGCGCGCTCAGACCCGGTTTCAGATCCGGTTCATCCTCGAAGACATCGAGTCCCGCCCGAAAATAAGGGTTATCCCTGCAGTGCCTGACGAGGGCCTCCTCATCGATCAACGGCCCCCGACTCGCATTGACCAGGATCGCGTGTTTCTTCATGCGTTTGAGGCGCTCGGCATCTATCATATGGTGTGTGCTCGGATCGAGCACCGGGTGCAGACTCACGACATCCGAGGCCTGAAGCACCTCATCGATGCTTTCGACACGCCGGCAGGCCACCGGCCTTTCCCCGCGGGATACCAGGAAATCCGCATAGGCGGCGACATAATCCTCCAGGGCATTGTTCCGGCGCACATCATAATAGACGAGATTCATCTTGTGGCCCTCGACCATCGTACGCGCATAGGCGGCGCCGATGCGTCCCGCACCGACAACGCCGACCGTCTTCCGGTGGAGGAGCTCCCCGAGAAAGAGGGTCGGAAGCCAGCCTTTGAATTTCCCTGCGCGTATAAAGGCGTCAGCCTCCACCACCCGCCGCGCCGCCGCGAAGGTCAAAGTGACGGCCATTTCGGCGGTGGTCTCGGTCAGGACACCGGGGGTGTTCCCCACGCAGATCCCATGCCGCGTCGCGGCATCGACATCGACATTATTGTACCCCACCGCGTAATTGCAGTATACCGTGCCGCCGCCGTCCTGAAGGGCGGCGAAGAGCTCTTCTCCCCACGCCTCCGTCAACTGTCCGATAGCCCCGCAGCAATCGTCGCCTATCGCGGAGATGATTTCGTCAGCGCTCAAGTTTTTCAACGATGCGCATACATCCACCCGGCAACCCGCCCGTGCGAGGATTTCAAGCCACCTCTCCCCCGGCAGTTGCTTGGTGACGATTACACGCCTGTCACCCCCGGGATTGTACACCCTCCAGGCCTGATTTTTCGGCATAAGCCGCCCTCCCCTTTTCAGGATTTCTATACGGTATTGTTGTGCAAAGGGGACGTGAATGTCAACTGCTTGTTCGCCGTTGGACATGCAGATCGTCCAAACATCCGATTTTGAAAGAAACAATAGCTATTGGAGATGCCCTGAAGGTATGGTACAATACAAAGACTTTTGCAGACAGGGTAGAGACTATTTGAAACAGGAACCTCATCAGGAACCCTCTATCAACAAGATACACTTCCCGGATAACGATAAACTGAGGATTCTGCTCGGAGAGCAGGACAAGAATCGTAAGGTTGTCGAGAAACTGGGACGGGTAAAGCTGAATGCGAGGGGATCGACCATCTCCTTATCAGGCGACACGCAAGACTGCGCCCTTGTAAGAAATCTCCTGTCCCAGATGTATGGCATCATCGAGAAGGGCTATCCGATCTACTCCAACGATATCGATTATGCCTATCGGATCCTCTCACGAAACCACGCTGCCGACCTTGAGGCGATATTCCTCGACACCGTCTTCGTCTCATCAAAAAAGAGGGTGATCACGCCGAAGAGCATTGCGCAGAAGTTGTACATAGACTCCATCCGAAAGTTCGATATCGTCTTCGGAATAGGCCCCGCGGGAACCGGCAAGACCTACCTCGCCATGGCCATGGCGGTCGGGGCACTTCTCGAAAAGAGCGTAAGCAGGATCATTCTCACGCGCCCCGCGGTAGAGGCGGGGGAGCGGCTGGGATTTCTCCCGGGGGACCTGTCCGAAAAAGTCAATCCCTACCTGAGACCGGTGTATGACGCCCTCTACGACATGATTGATTTCGGGAGGGCGTCCGCACTGATCAGCAAGGGGATCATCGAGGTGGCCCCCCTCGCCTTCATGAGAGGAAGAACCCTGAATGATTCGTTCGTCATCCTGGACGAGGCGCAAAACACCTCCTCGGAACAGATGAAGATGTTTCTCACACGACTCGGATTCGGCTCGAAGGCCGTCATAACCGGTGACGTGACCCAGACGGATCTCCCCCCCGATAAGGTATCAGGCCTGATAGAGGTGGAGACACTCCTCAAGGGGATCGAGGATATCCGCTTTGTTTACTTTTCGGAGATAGATGTGGTAAGACACCGCCTGGTCCAGGAGATCATACGGGCATACAATCACCTCGGCGGCAGGAGATCGGCGGGCGAGTAGCCGCCACACAATATCCATGGCCATAAAGAAATCCCCCCAGAATGGAACGGCCAACGGAGATGTTCGGGTCGAGCTGATCGATCGGATCCTGCGGGAGGCCTTTTCGTGGAAGAGCGGTATCGCAATCGGCGTAGGCCTTATTCTGACTCTCATCCTCTATCCCCAGATCCTCCATATCGCCCCCCCCGAATACAAGGTGGGCGCGATCATCACCAAGGATATACAGGCCGACCGCAATTTCCTCGTAATCGACAGGGCGGCCACCGAGCAGAAAAGAGCGGCGGCCCTCGCGGCAACACGAGCCATCTATGACTTTGACAGTGATATGCCCGCGAAGATCGGCATAGCCCTCTCGAAGGCGTTTCTCACCATGGGGGACTATATGCGGGGGAATCCCGGCATATCCGCGGACAAGGAATCAGCCGCAAAGGCGAAGAAGACATTCGAAGATATCTCAGGGATCCCTCTCACCGATGGGGAATTCGCCACGCTTGCCGGACGCGGATTTCCGATCGATCTGTGCAACAATGTCGTACGGCTCGTCTACTACACATACGGCAACGGATTGATCGGCGATAAGGAGATCCTGGACCTTCATCGAGACAAGGGTATCACGATACGGGACATACGGAATCAGGAGGAGCGGGACCTGAATGACCTCTCGTCGATACTGGATACGGAAAAGATAAGCGGCCGCATCCGCAAGACCGCGGAGACGCTCTTCGAAAAGAGAAAGCCCGACGGCATCATACTCTCATTGGCGCAGAAGGCCGTACGACCCAATCTCACCTTCGCCAAGAACTCGACGGAGAGACGAAAACAGATCGCCGCCGACGAGGTAAAGCCGGTGCTGTACGAGGTCCAGAAGAACGAGATGATCACCCGGGAGGGCGAGAAGATAACCCCGGCAGACCTGGATAAACTCGACGCCTTCTACAAAGGAAAAGAGGGGAGCCGGCTTGTAAATGCCTCAGTGTTTTCGGGGATATTTCTTACCATCGTGCTTCTGTCCGTGATCTTCTATCGCATGTCCAGCCGGCGGTTCCGCTCGTCAAATACCGTCCTCACGGATATCCTGTTCATGGGTATCGTGATCATCCTCCAAGTGATTCTGGTAAAGGCAGGGATATTCATATGCGATTCCGTGGGCCTGACCTATAAGCTGATCCCGGCATCCGTCTGTGTGTATGCCATCCCCTTCACCATAGGGACCATGCTTGTTGCAATCCTTATCGGAAGGAATGAGGGCCTGATATTCGCCGTCTTCTCCTCGCTCATCGTGGCCTTTCTATTCGAGGATAAGACTCCGATATTCTTACTATCTCTTGTCGGAAGCGCCGTTGCGGCACACTACCTTGTCCACTGTGAGCGACGCTCGGCCTTCTTCAAGATCGGTCTGCTGGTAGGAATGGTCAATATGGGGACCATTTTCTGCCTTTCCTTACTCTCCGGCAGTCTCTTCGCCATCGAGACGCTCATACGCCTTCTCATGGGAACCCTGGGAGGTGTCTTGGCGGGATTCATCGTGTCCGGTCTGGTTCCTCTCTTTGAGTCTCTCTTCGGCTATACCACTGATATCAAGCTTCTGGAACTGGCCAACCTGAACCAACCGATTTTCCAGGAATTGCTCATGATGGCTCCCGGGACATACCACCACAGCGTCATCGTTGCATCCCTCGTAGAGGCGGCCGCCGAGGAAATCGGCGCAAATGCCCTGCTGGCCAAGGTAAGCGCCTACTACCACGACGTCGGGAAGATGAAGAAACCCCTCTATTTCATAGAGAATCAGCCGAACTGGAAGAACCGCCACGACGATCTCTCTCCCCAGATGAGCAGTCGAGTCATCGTTTCGCATGTCAAGGATGGATGCGAACTGGCCAAGGAGCACAATCTCGGAAAGGCGATAACGGATATTATACGGCAGCATCACGGGACGGGGCTCGTCAGCTACTTTTACGAAAAGGCGAAGAAGGAAAGCAAGGCATCGGGGCAGTCGATCCTGGAGGGAGACTTTCGGTATCCCGGACCCAAGCCCCAAAAGAAGGAGGCGGGGCTTGTCCTCCTCGGGGATATCATAGAGGCGTCGTCACGGACACTGACGAACCCGACCCCCGCACGGATAAAAAATCTTGTCAACACCAGAGTGCAACAGGTAGTGGAGGAGGGGCAGCTCGACGAATCCGACCTGACCTTTCGCGATCTGAGAAAGATTGCCGAGACCTTCACCCGGATACTTACCGGTATATTTCATCGAAGAATCGAGTACCATCAGACCTCCCCCAAGTAACACGATATGAACATTCTGGCTACCAACAGGCAAACGGAGATCGATATCGATCTCCCGCGGGTCAAACGCTCATTGGGCAAGATTCTGAAGGCCCTCGAAGCGGAAGATCGGCAGGTCAGTCTCATGTTTGTGGATGACGACGGTATCACCGATATCAATCGTCGATATCTGGGGAGGGGGTGTTCCACAAACGTTATCGCATTTTCGATGCGCGAGGGGGAATGCGGCGACGTCACTCCTTCACTCCTTGGAGATATCGTCATATCCGTGGAGACGGCCCTGCGGGATGCGCAGTCCGGAGACCTCTCACTTGAAGATGAGATCGATTTTCTGATGATCCATGGTGTCTTACACCTCCTGGGATATGACCACGAACTGACGGTGGAAGCGGAAGAGATGCACAAGAAGGAGAAAGAGATTTTCTTTGCTCTGAAAAGATACTCCTTGGAATAACGGAGGGGCGAACGATGCGTGTTCGCTCTTTCCGCCCTATCGTATCGTTATCACCTGGCCGGGGTAAATAAGAGAGTTCCTGCTGAGGTTGTTCAGCCTGAGAAGCTTGGTAAGGCCGATTCTGTTTTGTGACGCTATTGTGGAGAGGGTATCACCCCTCCTGACGATATAGGTTTTTGAGTATGTGCCCGCGTCTTCCGCAGTACTTCCCCGTATCTTGATGACCTGACCGATGCTGAGATCGTTGCTCCGCAAGCCGTTCAGTCTCTTTATATCCGAGATAGTGGTCCCGAAGCGTTTCGCGATGAGCCAGAGGGAATCCCCTTTCTGTACACTGTATGTGGTTACCTCGCCTCCCTTGAGCGGTGGGGCGATCGAGCTTTCAGAATAGACATAGCCGCGGGAGGGTATCTTGAGCCAGGTGCCCGCCCTGATTCTGTGTTTGCTGGTGAGGTGGTTCGCCGCCAGGATTGCATTGACGGAAGTCTTGTATCGCCGTGCGATAACGGAAAGGGTATCGCCTCTCTTTACCTTATAGCGTAAATATTGCGCACCGCCGGGTTTTTTCGCCTCCGGGGTCGTGTCGATAATCAGGGCAAATTTTTCTTCCATTCCTTCGGGAATCTTCAATTCATAATTCTTCGGAGTTACCTTGTACCGGAGTTCCGCGTTGAGGATCTCCAGCGTCTCCGCTGGCACATCGAGCCTTGCTGCGATATCCGTGAGTTTGACACTCTTTTCCGTCGTAACCGCATCGAAGAACAGGGGTTTTTCCTGATCACAGTGCAAATCGATGCCGTACTTCTCCGGATCTTGGATTATGTGCAATGTCGCGAGGAACCGTGGAACGTAGTTCGACGTCTCGAAGGGAAGCTGGCGATAGAGATCCCAGAAGTTGTCGAGGTAATTCATCTGCTGCTGTGATATGGCCCTCAGTACCCTCCCCTCTCCGCAGTTGTACGCAGCCAAGACGGTCAGCCAGTCCCCGAATATCTCATGGAGCTCCTTCAGGTAGACTATGGCTGCCCGGGTCGCTTTCTCGGGATCCATGCGTTCATCGATCCACAGATCGCGTCTGAGCCCGTACCGGTAGCCGGTTGAAGGTATGATCTGCCACAGACCGAGGGCCCGTGCCTTTGAGAGTGCCTTTATCTTGAACCCGCTTTCGACAAGGGGGAGCCAGGAGAGCTCCTCCGGAAGTCCCGCCTCTTTGAGTTCCTTCAGTATCATCGGACGGTACCTCCCCGATCGCTGGTATGAGGAGAGGAAAAAGGCGCGTTCAGGGCCCTGGAACCGCCTGATGGCCGCCTCGACGTCTTCATTCATGACGAGGGGGATTTCACTCTGATACCCCGCGGCGACATGGCTCCGTGAGGTATAGATCTCGACGATCTTCTTCGCTATCATGACGCGAAGATCGTCTTTTTGCCAGGCAATCTCGGGGTCGCCATCGACATCCAGCACCAGGGAATAGGCCTCGTCGAGAAGCTTCAGGGCATTGTCAGGATCTCCCTTTTCCCAGAGGAGCTGGGCCTGTTCCAGAAAAGCGAGGGCCTCGTCCATGATTGCCTGTTGGTTGTTCCGGGTGTGATTTTTCTCACTCGGCTCTCCCTGGTCGGGAGATTCCGTATCGGGAGGAGAAGGGTCCTCTGAGATGTCTGCTTGGGCGGGCTCAAGATGACGACCTGCCTGGGATGCCTGAGACTCTCTATCCACGGGCGTCTTTCCCGTCTGTGCAGGAGAAGGCAACTGGACGGACCCGTTCGGCGGAATGCACGAAGAGAACAGCAGGATAAGAAGGGCCGTTATCACAAGCCTCTTTAGTTCGAACATGCAACGACCCTCCCTGGAGACAACATCGAATATACCCCCCTTCTGTGTTGTGCGTCCCTGTCTAAATTGTTTCATCGATAAATGCAAGCAATAAACACGGTCCAACCCGCCCCCGCACTAGCTTATCAGATACGCCTCTATAAAGTCGTCTATATCACCGTCCAGTATCCTGTCCACATTGCCCACTTCCCTGTTCGTCCTGTGATCCTTCACCATCTTGTAAGGATGGAGGATATAGGAACGTATCTGGCTCCCCCAGGCTATCTTCTTCTTCGTCTTATTGACCTCGTCCAGCTCCTCGGCTTTTTTCTGGAGCTTCTCTTCATAGAGGCGTGATTTCAAGACCTTCAGGGCCATAGCACGGTTCTTGTGCTGGGAGCGCTCATTCTGGCACTGGACGACGATCCCTGTCGGCAGATGGGTAATCCTGACGGCGGAATCGGTCTTGTTGACATGCTGCCCTCCCGCCCCGCTGGACCGGTAGGTGTCTATCCGCAGGTCGTTTTCATTGATTTCAATGTTGATGTCGTCGGAGACCTCCGGATATACGAAGACCGACGCGAATGAGGTGTGTCGTCTCTTGCCGGTGTCGAAGGGTGATATGCGCACGAGCCGGTGTATTCCGACCTCTGCCTTGGCATATCCGTATGCGTACCGTCCTTCCACCGTCAAGGTCACGCTCTTAACGCCTGCCTCGTCTCCCGGCTGGAGATCAATGATCTTCGTTTCGAAACCCTTTCGCTCGGCCCATCTCAGATACATCCGCAGGAGCATCTGCGCCCAGTC
>JAFGSH010000150.1 GCA_016934695.1 Deltaproteobacteria bacterium | reverse complement strand
GATTCTCCGGATTTCGTGTCGAATTCCTTCCGGATCATCTCAACGGCCTGTGCCGGATCGCTGAAATCCGCCCCCGAGGAGAAGACATCGCCGGCCCCGGTCAGGATGATACAGCGGATGGCGGCGTCTCCATTGGCCCGGTCGATCGCCCTGCCGAGCTCCTCCGAGAGCTGGAGGGATATTGCGTTCTTCCTTTCGGGACGGTTCAGGCGGATAACCGCGACATCCCGCCTCGCCTCATATACGAGCGTTTTAAAATCCACGTTCCCCCCTTTGTTCTCCCCCGGCGCATCGAATTCTACTCCCCGGACAGGATTCCCGTTATTGCATCCAGCGCTGCCTCCAGCTTTTCGGGCTGAGGCCCCCCGGCCTGGGCCATATCCGGGCGACCGCCCCCCTTCCCCCCCACAACCGGGGCGATCTCCCCGATGATCCTCCCCGCGTTGTAGCGGTCCGTCAGGTCCTTCGTCACCATGCACAGGAGCATGGCCTTGTCGCCCACCCGGCTCCCCAGGAGGATGATCCCGGAGGAGAGCCTGTCGCGCATCTTGTCTCCGAAGTCGCGGAGGGTCTTCACATCCGGGGCATCGACCAGGGTCGCGAGCACCTTGACCCCCTTGACCTCCTTGACCCTGCCGAGGAGATCGGAGGAATCCTTCGCCGCCAGTTTTCCCTTGAGGGTCTCGATCTCCCGTTCAAGGTCTCGCTGGTTCTTCAGCAGTCTTTCCACCCGCTTGTTCAGATCCAAGGGAACCGCCTTGACGAGCCGGGCCGAGGTCTTCAGCTCTTTCTCCACCGCCTCGGCGTACTTGACCGCCTCCCCTCCGGTAACCGCCTCGATCCTCCTCACGCCGGCTGCGACGGACGATTCACTGACAACCTTCAGGAAGCCGATATCGCCGGTCCTCCGGACATGGGTCCCGCCGCATAGCTCCATGCTGTAATCCCCCATCCGGACGACGCGGACGGAGTCGCCGTACTTCTCGTCAAAGACGGCCGTCGCTCCGGTCTTCATCGCCTCTTCCCGCGCGAGGACCCGGGTGTCGACCGGCACGTTGCTCCTGATGTAGGCGTTGGCGATCCGTTCGACCTCCTCGATCTCCTCGTCCTCGATCTTGGCGAAGTGGGTGAAATCGAACCGGAGCCGCTCCGCATTGACGAGGGAACCGGACTGTTTGACATGATCCCCCAGGACCCGCTTCAGCGCCGCCTGGAGGATGTGGGTCCCCGAGTGGTTCGCCTCGACGGCCCGGCGGATCCCTTCGTCCGTCTTCAGGTCGACGGTATCTCCGACGGCGAGGGTTCCCTTCTGCACTTTCCCGATGTGGGTAAAGAGGTCATCAAGGGGTTTTTGGGTATCCCACACATCAAAGAGAAAAGAGTCCCCTTCAATGATACCCACATCACCAACCTGTCCCCCGACCTCGCCGTAGAAGGGGGTCTTCTCGACGAAGATCTCACCTCGTTCTCCCTCGGCGAGGGTGTCGACCCGCTGATCGTCCTTCAGGATGGCAACGATACGGGATGTGGTCTCGGTAGTCCCCTCGTACCCGACAAACTCCGTCCTGATTCCCTCCCGGGAAATCTTCCGGTAGACATCGGCGACCTCCTCCTCGCCGCTCCCCTTCCAGGCCTCCCGCGCCCTGCTGCGCTGGTTTTCCATGGCGGCATCGAATCCCGCCATGTCCAGGGTCAGGTTCTGGGCCCGGGCGACCTCGGCGGTCAGATCGGTCGGAAAACCGAAGGTATCGTAGAGGCGGAAGACCACATCGCCGGGGATGACGGCCTTCCCCTCTTCCGTGAGCGATTCGATCTCGTCGCCCAGGATCTTCAGCCCCGTGTCGAGGGTCGCCATGAAACGCTGTTCCTCGTTGACGACGACCTTCCGTATGTAAGACTCCTTCTCCACCATCTCCGGGTAGCAGTCCTTCATCTTCTCGATCACCACCGGGACGAGGTCGTGGAGAAAGGGCCTGCCCAGGCCGAGGAGCTTGCCGAAACGGGCGGCGCGCCGCAGGATCCTCCTCAGGACGTACCCCCTCCCCTCGTTGCTGGGGAGGACCCCGTCGCCGATGAGAAAGGTGACGGCGCGGCAGTGGTCGGCGATGACCCGGATCGCGATGTCGTCCTCTTCGTTTTCCCTGTATCTCTTTCCCGACACGTCCTCGATATGCCCGATAATCTCATGGAAGAGATCGCAGTCGTAGTTGCTGGTCACTCCCTGTATCACGGCCGTCAGCCGCTCCAACCCCATCCCCGTATCGATGTTCGGATTGGGAAGCGGGGTCAGGGTTCCGGAGGCGTCACGGTCGAACTGGGTGAAGACGAGGTTCCACACCTCGACGTAGCGCCCGCATTCGCACTCGATATTGCAGTCGGGCCTCCCGCAGCCCACATCCTCCCCCTGGTCGAAGTGGATCTCGGAACAGGGGCCGCAGGGACCGGTATCACCCATGGTCCAGAAATTATCCTTTTCACCCAGGCGGAAGATTCGATCGGTGGGAACCTTCATCTTGGTATTCCATATCTCGAAGGCCTCGTCGTCGTCCTTGTAGATGCTCACCCACAATTTGTCCTTCGGGATCCCCATTACCTCCGTAAGGAACTCCCATCCCCAGGTGATGGCCTCGTCCTTGAAATAGTCACCGAACGAGAAATTCCCCAGCATCTCGAAAAAGGTATGGTGCCGGGCCGTGTACCCGACATTCTCCAGATCGTTGTGTTTCCCCCCGGCCCGGACACACTTCTGCGACGTCGCCGCCCTCTTGTATCCCCGGTCCTCCTGTCCCAGGAACAGATTCTTGAATTGGACCATCCCCGCGTTTGTAAAGAGGAGCGTGGGATCTTCCTTCGGAATAAGCGAGGAACTGGGCACGACCGCGTGGCCCCGCTCCTTGAAATACGCAAGAAATTTCTCTCTGATCTCACTGCCCGTCATCACCGCATATCTCCCTCATCACCATCGCACCCGGCGGAGATCCCGTCACCGTATGCATCTCCCATTTCTCTGAGCACGTCAATTATCAGGCCCACGGGGAACCCTCTTCCCGTGAGGGCCTGCATCAATCGTCTCTTCCCCTTATACGAAAAGACCTCGCATGCCGGCTCCCTGCGAAGTCTCTTCTCGACCAGCTCTCGTATGGCGCGTTGCTCGTTCTTTTCCTCCCGCGCCCCGGCGATGGCCTCTCCTATCAGTTCGGAGGGGATACCCTTTTCACGGAGGCTCGCCTCTACCTTCCGGTTGCCCCACAGCCTGTGGGCAACAAGGCTCTTTGCCCACTGCCCCGCAAAATTCCTGTCATCCAGATATCCAAGATCTCGAAATCTGTCAATAACCTTTTTGATGACGG
>JAFGSH010000149.1 GCA_016934695.1 Deltaproteobacteria bacterium | reverse complement strand
GTGGAACCGGGTGTATACATCCCCGGCCTGTGGGGGGTGCGGATTGAGGATACCGTGATGGTTCAGAAGGACGGATGCGAGATCCTGACTATGATGTCGAAGGATCTGAAAATACTATAGCGTTGAGAGGATATTGACATATGTCGTTTCCAGATGATTTGATGTACAGCAGTGAGCATACATGGGCGAGGATCGACGGAGACACTGCAACAGTGGGAATCACGGACTACGCCCAGGACAAACTGGACGAGATCCTGTCGGTGGAATTGTACCCGGTCGATTCGTCGGTGGAACAGGGCGAACCCTTCGGGGTGATCGAATCGGTCAAGGTGACGACGGAACTGATCTCCCCCGTGAGCGGTGAGATTATCAGCGTCAACGACGACCTGGCCGATGATGTGGGCATACTCAACAGTGATACCTACGATACGGGATGGATGATCACCGTCGAGATACGCGATTCGGACGAGATCGATAATCTGATGGATGCGGATGAGTATGCGGATTACATAGAGGCGAACGAGGAGGAAGAGTAGCGTCGGTGGACACATGGCGATTGATGCCGTTCAGGCGGCATGACCCCCTTGAAAACATGGCTATCGATGAGGCCCTCTTCAGGGCACACCGGGAGGAGGGAGGAGCTCCCGTCCTCCGGTTCTTTGGCTGGAAGGGGTCGGCCGTTTCCCTCGGATACTTTCAGGATGCAGAGGCGGAGATCGATTGCCCCTACTGCCGCAGGAAGGGGATCACCGTCGTCCGGCGACCGACGGGAGGGAAAGCGGTGCTCCACGGCGGCGATCTGACATATTCTCTCGTGGCCCGGGAGAATGCGTCCCTCTTTTCGCCCGATGTTATCGAGACATATCGGATCATCAGCAGGTGTCTCATACGGGGCCTTGCCCGGTCCGGAATTGCGGTAGAAATCGTGGAGGAGGGACGGGGCGGCTCCACGACGGGGAGTGGGTTCTGCTTCGCCACCCCGTACAAGAATGAGATTCTCGCGGGGGGGAGAAAGATCTGCGGAAGCGCCCAGGTCAGGGCGCGGGGCGTCTTTCTCCAGCATGGATCGATCCTTATCGATTTCGACGTCCCCACTGCCAGCGCGGCTATCGGAAAAAAGGGCGGAGATCCTGACCGCCGGGCACGGGAGATCGAGGCTGCGGTCACCTCGATTCGTGAGATGACCGGGAGAGATATCAGTATCGATACCCTGTGTCGGGATATCGTGTCGGGTTTTGAAGAGGTCCTGCAGGTGCGGATGGTGGAGGGGGCGCTGTCCGCCGGGGAGGAGGCCCTGAAGAACCGGCTCCTTCGGGAAAAATACCGATCTGACGAGTGGAACATGAAAGGACGGGGAGAACGTGGATATTGAAAGGATCATAAAAGAGGGGGTGCTCGCACAGGAGGCATACCCTGCAGAGGAGCGTCCCTTCCGGATCAAACTCGACGCCAATGAGAACCCCTATCCGCTTCACCCCTCACTGAAACGTCTCATCTTCGAACGCCTGGAGGGGGTGTCTCTCAACCGCTACCCGGCCCCCGGGTCACCCGGTCTGAGGGCGGCCTTTGCCCGCTACTACGGGGTGGATGAAGAGATGGTCATCATGGGAAACGGTTCGGACGAACTGATCCAGATCTTGCTGACCGCCGTTGGCGCCTCGTCGCCCTGCACCATCCTCTTGCCGACCCCTACCTTTGCCATGTACCGCATCATTTCCCTGAACACGGGATACCGGGTCGCGGAGGTCCCCTTGAACGAACGGTTTGACCTGGATGCGGACGCCATGCTTGCCGCGATAGCCGAAGCGAAACCGTCGATCATTTTCCTGAGCTACCCCAACAATCCTACGGGGGGGTGTTTCGACCGGGCGGTCATCGAAGAGATCCTGGCGGCATCCGACGGTATCGTGGTGGTCGATGAGGCCTACGGTAATTTTTCGGGGAAGACCTTTCTGCACGATTTGGACCGGTGGGATAATCTGGTCATGCTCAGGACACTCTCCAAAGTGGGGCTGGCGGCCCTGCGGCTGGGGATCCTCATCGCTTCCCCCTCGCTGGTTCATCACCTGAACAAGGTACGGCTCCCCTATAATGTGAATATCTTTTCCCAGGTGGTGGGGGAGGTCTTCGTCGAGCACAGCGAGCAATTTCTGGGCCCGGTGGAGAAGATCGTTGCGGACCGGAACTGGCTCTCGAAGGAGCTGACGGCGATTGAGGGGATTACGCCGTACCCGTCGGACGCGAATTTTATCCTTTTTAGTTGTGTTACGGGAAAAGATGATATATATGGCAAACTGCTTGATAAGGGGATACTGATCAAGAAATTTGCGTTTCCCGCTGCTCTCAGGGACTGCATGCGGGTGACGGTCGGAACGACCGAAGAAAACAAGGAATTTGCCGAGTCCCTGAAAGATATTGTGCAGGGAGAGTGATAATCCGATAGGGAACAGAGAGGGGGTGAATGGCGACCGTGTTGTCGGGTGTCGTTCTGCCCCCTTTTTATGTCTCGACCATATACCGTGATAGGTGCCGTCTGTAGGGGATGCACACTGTAGCGATGGGAAAGGAGGTGAGAGTGCGTGGAGGTACGAGTATTCGATAACGATGTCGAAAAGGCATTGAAAATATTGAAGAATAAACTTTCTAAGAGCGGTTTTTTCAAGGAGCTCAAGCTGCGAAGGGCGTATGAGAAGCCCTCCGTCAAGAAGAAGAGGAAGGCCCTGGAAGCCCGGAGGAGAGTGGCCAAAGCGGCGAGAAGGCGGCGGTGGTCTTCCCGCTAGCGGGGCGAATCCTCAGTATAATGACCGTGTACGGTGAGAAGCCTTGCCGATGGAAGGGTATTTCCCGGAGGAGAGATGGAAGAGAAACAGTATCTTGTCGATGCCCTGACCGTCGATGAATCGTGGCGTGTCTTCCGAATCATGGCGGAATTCGTGGATGCCATCGAAGAACTCTCACGGATCGGACACGCCGTGAGTATCTTCGGATCGGCCCGGGATGCCCCCGGGGATATCTATTACGAGAAGGCGCGGGAAGTCGCCCGTCTCCTCGGTAAAAAGGGGTTCAGCATCATAACCGGGGGGGGACCGGGGATCATGGAGGCCGCCAACCGGGGTGCCAGTGAGGCGAATGCCCCGTCGGTGGGGATGAACATCCAGCTCCCCTTTGAGCAGAAACCGAATCCCTACGCCACGATCAGCATCGCCTACAAGTATTTCTTTATCCGGAAGGTTATGTTTGTCAAATATGCCATGGCGTATGTCATTCTCCCCGGGGGATTCGGCACCATGGACGAACTCTTTGAGGCCCTCACCCTCATCCAGACGAAGCGGATCCGGAGCTTTCCGGTGGTTCTCATGGGAAGCGAGTACTGGGGCGGGTTGATCGACTGGATCAAAAACACCATGTTCCCGAAGGGAAAGATCTCCGAAGAGGACCTCGACCTGATCCAGATCATCGATGAACCGGATCAGGTGGTGCGGCACATACAGAAATTCGTCGTCCTGTGAACAGGTCGCATGACCGCCATGGACAAAAATCTCGAGAAAATCCTGGACACAATCGGCAGGGGGGCACCGCTCCCCTGCTATCTCCTTTACGGGGATGAGGAGTACCTGGTGGCGGATGCCCTGACCCGAATCATCGACGCCCTCCTCCCCCCGGATCGGCGGGATCTCAATCTGTTCCAGATCGAGGGAGAAAACGAGGACGTGGACGCCCTCTGCGATTCCCTCCTCACCCCACCTCTTCTCTCCGGACGCAAGGTCGTCGTGGTGAAAGATACCCGGCTCTTTCAGTCAAAGGGATCGACACCCGATGTCATCGCAGAAATCAGGTCACACCTTGAAGACGATCCCCGCAGGGCCGCGCGTGCCTTCCTTGCCCTCCTTGAGGTGGCGGGGTGGTCCGTGGAAGAACTGAGAGATGGTCAGTGGAAGCGGATCTCG
Organism: Deltaproteobacteria bacterium; assembly: GCA_016934695.1. Next base: position 1,003 of record JAFGSH010000149.1, on the reverse strand, counting down.
GATGATGAGTGGCAGAGCGCGACGGGAAGCCCGGCTGCAAACAGAGAGGAATGGCTTCCCCCGGTTCTCGCTTTGTGCGACAGGCTCCAGATCTCAGGGGGCAGGGGGCAGAAGAAGGATACCGGAAGGCTGGAGGAAATGCTGCAGGGGGGTATGCCGACCGGGAACTGCCTGGTCATGACCGCCTCCACCGTGGACCGGCGGAAAAAGCTCTTCAAGGAGATCAACGAGAGGGGGGGCGTCCTTTCCTTTTCGAAGGCCAGGAGTGTATCGGGAAGACAGGATGCCCTCGTGGAGCGGGTGCGGGATGTCCTCGCGGAGCGGGGAAAGACGATCACACCGGATGCCCTCCGCGCCCTGGGACAAAAGACGGGGCTCGCCCTTCGTGACTCCCTGCTGGAGGTCGAGAAACTGATTGCCTACGTGGGGGACCGGGAGACGGTCGAGAGGGACGATATCGACGCGGTCGTCGAAAAGACCGCGGAAGAATCCGTCTTTGACCTGACCACCGCCATCGTTGAACGGGATGCCGCCACGGCGCTCCGGGTTCTGGGTGATCTTCTCGACCGGGGGACCAGTCACATCCTCATCCTGACAATGATTGCCCGGGAGGTGCGGTTTCTTCTCCGGGGGCATATCCTCCTCGCGTCGGGAAAGATTCCCCCCCTTCGCCCCCGCATGGACTATGGGGGATTTCAGGCCGGTGTCTACCCCGCGGTCAAGGCCCTGGCGCGGAGCAAAGGCACATGGCTGGCGAACCAGCACCCCTACGTTATCTACAACGCCCTCAGGAACGCCGGTCGGTTTTCCCGGGAGGAACTGATCGGACATCTGGAGCGTCTTGCCGATCTTGACCTTGCCATGAAATCATCAGGCGTCGATCCCGCCCGGGCGCTCAGGCATCTCCTTGTTGTGCTCTGTCGCCGGTCGGCGTGAGCACGGAACGCGTACACACCCCGCCTTACAGCTTGTCCCGGCTCCTCCGGGCCCGCCGCTCCCGCTT